>CAMJAJ010000197.1 GCA_946403565.1 uncultured Treponema sp.
ACCAGGCGCAGGAAGAAGACCATCGCGACGTTTCCGCCCGCCGCCGTCCGCCAGTTGGCGGCCTGTACCGGCCAGTCCCGCTGGTTAAAGACCTGGTTGAGCTTGCGGATGACCGTCCGCGTCCTGGATGAGTTCTTGAGCTTTATGACGAGGTAGGACCAGACCGTGCTCTCGCTTTGGGCCGACTCTTCCGGGGCGGAGTCCTTTCCGAAGTCCTGCTCTTCTGCCTCCACGCCGAAGGTGTCGTCCGCGTCCGAAAAGAGGTCCTCGATGGAGTCGAAGCTGCCGTTCAGCAGGTCCATGTCGTTGGGGTCTATGTCCTCGTCTGCCGTAATCGAGCTCAGGTCAAGCAGGTCGCGCAGCACGTCCGGCGAGATCAGGGCGATCTTGTTCATCGTCGCGTTCTCCACCGTGTACTCGTAGATGCCCGTCAGCGTGACCAGGCGGACGTTTATCGTCGCCCCGTTGGAGGTCAGCACCTGGAACTTTTCGCCGATCGCCGGGTCCTCGGTCAGGTCGAGCGAGCGCTTGAGGCTGTTCACGGCCCCCCGGCTCAGCATGAGCCCCGGCTCCCCCTTCCGGTAGACGTCGCCGGCCGTCAGCTTGATGCCGCTCATCTGGGGAACGTACTCCTCCGCCTCCACCCCGAAGAAATTGAGCCAGGAACGGCTGTGGCCGCCTCCCTTTATGGCTGCGAATCCCGAGACCTGGGGCAGGATCGCCTCCACGTCGTCCAGACCCGAGACGAAGTCGGAGACATCCCGGTAGGGAATCAGCGAGGGGATGTCGGAGAACTCGCCCATTATCGGCGTGTCGTCCCCGAAGAGGCTCAGGCTCATGTTGGACCGGGGCCGGATGACGATATCCCCGGTGAAGCTGTTGATGAAGGTCCGTTCCAGTCCTGCATCCGTGCCGTCGAACACCGCGTTGGACAGGCACAGGAGGGATATGGAGAAGGCGATGAAGAGGACGATGACTAAGGAACTCTTGCGCGAAACGACGTTGCGCAGTGCGAAACGGAAAGCGAACATTTGCCCGATTCTATCAGAAAAGCAGGCTTTCCTCAATAGAGGCAGTTTCAAAAGCCCAGATGGACTTTTGAAACAGGCACAATAGAGGGGCCGCTTTCAAAGCCGGGGGCGGATCCGGACTTGGAGGCAAAGAAAAACGGCCAAAAAGACTTGCTCTTTCCGGCCGTTCATCAATGCTCTACTGCGCTGTCAGTGTTCTATCAATGTTCTATTGATGCTCATGATGCTCTATCGTTGCTCGATACTGGATTCGGACCAGTGACTTCTACCGTGTGAAGGTAGCACTCTACCACTGAGTTAATCGAGCATTGAACCGCATTCGCAACGCGATGGTAGAGGTAGTATATTCCAATCTCGTATTCCTGTCAATATGGCGTCCGCTAGAAGACCACCGTGCAGGAAATCGGCAGGTGGTCGGAGTAGCCCCGCCCGTTCCAGACCGTGTACTTCCTGGGAATCCTGCTGTCCTCGTAGCACCAGGGCCCGCCGGTCTCCGGCCGGAAGTCCTCCAGCACGGCCGTTCCGGCGCACAGGAAGCCGTCTATGCGCGACCATTCTTCCTTATAATGGTAGCTGCCGGGCTCCACCAGGCCGCCGTCGCCGGAGAACCAGGGGGAGCGGACGGCCACCCCCTGCTCCCCGGAACGGAGGACGAGCAGCCCGCCGTCCCCCGGCATCGCTACTGAGCCCTGCTCCCCGGAACGGAGGACGAGCAGCCCGCCGTCCCCGCCGGCAAAGTCGCGCACGTCGCGGTTGAAGTCGCCGCAGGCAACGGCAGGCCGCCCCTCCAGGGCCTCCAGGCAGGCCGCGAGGACGGCCTCCTGGGCAGTGCGCCAGGGCTCGCTCGCCTCCCGGCCCCCGGACATGCTCTTCCAGTGGTTCACCAGCAGGACAAGGCTCCGGCCGCCCTTGACCACGCGCAGCTGCATGACGGGGCGGAGCGACGGCCGGGCCGCCGGCGACGGGGAGCGGACGTCAAGGGCGTGGCAGGACAGGTCCTCCAGGGGGTAGCGGGACAGGACCGCGCAGCCCAGGGAGGCCCCCGGCTCCTTGCAGAAGGCCGCCCAGCGGTAGCGCCTGCCGAACATCCAGCCGGAGCAGAGGAAGTTGCCTATGTCCCGCAGGACGGCCTCGTTCTCCACCTCCTCAAGGGCAATCACGTCCGCGTCCAGCTCCACAAGGCTGGAGCTCAGCCGCTGGAGCCGCTCGCGGTAGGCCTCCTGCCCCCAGCCCTTGCTCGTGACGAAATCCTGGTACTCCAGGCCGTCCCGCTCGGCATCAAAGAAGGTCTGCACGTTCCAGCTGACCAGGCGGAGCCGCTCCTCCCCGTCCCCCAAGGCGCCGGCGGCCCTGAAGCCCCCTCCCGCCAGCGGCAGCCTGCACGAGGAAAGGCACAGGAGCAGCGGCAGCAGGGCCAGGCGGGCACGGCGGCGCGGACACAGGGGGCTGCCGCCCCCCGCAAACAAACTCGTTCTCGTATCTTTCATGCTGGGTGTATATGCCGGACCGGGACCGCAATGTCAACTTCGCGGGCCAAAAACTTCAGGCCGTGCGGAGGCCCGTCTTGAGGCTGCCCAGAACATGCTTGCGATGGGGCTCGGGTCCTACGGGCAGATTGCCCAGGTGACCGGCCTCCCCTTGGAAGATGTGGAGAAGCTGGCTGTCCCGGCGGCTCCTGCCCAGTAGACGCGCCTGCCCCTGGCCGGGGCAGAAAAAACAGGCTGTTCCTTGCAAGGATAACAAATTATCACTATACTATACGGTATGAGACTGTATACGTTTAAGCATATTATACTGACCGCCGTCGTTTCGGCGGTCATTTCCGCCGCGTTCGTGGCGGTCATACACAAGACCATCCGGATTTCCGGGGGCAGCGCCGCCGGCGTGAGCGCGGATTTTGCCTCCGACGGACAGGCCGGCCTGGAAGGCGTCCTGGGGCAGGAGATAGACATAGACGACGTTTCGGGGGCGGAGTTCGTGCTGGAGACCAACAGCCCCGTCCTGCAGGTGACGGGGAGCAGCAAGGACTACACCCAGGACGAGCAGCAGAACATCTCGGTCTACGAGAAGTGCAACGAGGCGGTCGTCAACATCACCACCCAGGTCATGGGCTACAACTGGTTCTACGAGCCGGTCATCAGCTCCTCCGGCTCCGGCTCCGGTTCCATCATCGATAAGCGGGGCTACGTGGTCACCAACGTCCACGTCATAGAGAACGCCTCCGTGATCACCATCTCGCTCGCGGACGGCACGAGCTACGAGGGCCGGGTCATCGGGCAGGACAAGGAATGCGACATCGCCGTGCTCAAATTCGACCCGCCGGAGAACGTGGAGCTCAAGACGATCTCCTTCGGCGACAGCACGAACCTGAAGGTGGGCCAGAAGGTCATCGCGATCGGCAACCCCTTCGCCCTTGAGCGGACGATGACGACGGGAATCATCTCCGGCCTGGGCCGCCCGATTCAGGAAAGCGACAACGTGATCATCCGCGACATGATTCAGACCGATGCGGCGATAAACCCGGGCAACTCCGGCGGCCCCCTCCTGGACAGCCAGGGCCGCATGATCGGCATAAACACGATCATCTACTCCAATTCCGGCTCCTCGAGCGGGGTCGGCTTCGCCATCCCTGCCTCCACCGCCCGCCGCGTCGTCAACGACCTGATGAAGTACGGCAAGGTGAACCGGGGCGTCATGCAGCTCTCGCTCATCCAGAACACCGCCCGCATCGCAAGCTACGCGGGCTACGGAATCTCCACCGGCATGATAGTCAGCCGGGTCGCCAAGGGCAGCGCCGCCGAGAAGGCGGGCATCCGGGGCGGAAGCAAGGCGGTCCAGTACGGACGCTTCAACACGACGACGATCTACCTGGGCGGGGACGTCATAACCAAGATAAACAACATCTCCGTCTCCAAGCTGGCCGACTACTACAGCGCGCTTGAGGACAAGAAGCCCGGCGACACCGTCACCGTCACCGTCTGGCGGGAAGGCAAGTACGTGCAGCTCGAGGTGGTGCTGGAGGCCTACAGCGGCAGCTCCACCACGACCGGCAAGAGCATATAGG
>CAMJAJ010000198.1 GCA_946403565.1 uncultured Treponema sp.
GACCACGCTCACGCCAGCGTCGGAGTCCGTCACCGGCTTTGAGGCCCGCTTCGCCGTGAACGAAAAGCTCAGGAACAGCCTCCTGAACCTTTCCGCCACGGTCACCGCGGTCACAGACCCTGGCCCGCAGATTTCGCAGATTACGGATCCTGCAACCGACAATCCGGAGGCAGGCCTTAGGGCGACCTTCAGCGCAAGGGTACGGGGACACAAGCTCAAGCTTGCCGGAGAGAAAAGCGCCATCTTCTTTGTTCCTGTCGCCGGACAGGACGAAGACGGGAAGGACCTGCCGGAGATGGACGAGTCAACCTGGATCAAGGTTCCGGACGACTATGTGACCAAGAACAGCAGCAGGATGCTGGAATTCCACCTGCCCAGGACCCTTGAGCAGGCCTCCAAATACTTCATCGCCGTCCGCGTCGCCGCCCACGGAGAGATGGAGCTCAAGAGGCCCCTCACCGGATTCAGCAGGATTCCCGTGACGGTCAACTAAGGCAGTTCCGAAAGTCCAGCGGACTTTTGGAACTGGCTTCTTGCCAGTTAGTTGCAAAGGTAACCGACCTTTGCAACTAACTGGGCTCGCCGAGTAGGCGGACCGAGCCTGCCTTGTCCTCCAGGAGCATCGTCTCCTTCTGGGGGACGGGCAGGCTGATCGTAAAGACCGTGCCGTGCCCCTTGACGGACTTGACGTCGATGTCGCCCTTGAACTCCTTGACGATCTTGTAGACCATCGTCAGGCCCAGGCCGGTTCCGGTCGCCTTGGTCGTGTAATAGGGCTCGAATATCTTGGAGGCGGTCTTCTCGTCCATCCCCGCCCCGTTGTCCGCCACGTTCAGCACATACTTGCCGTCCTTGACGTGCGACTCGATGAGGAGCCTGCCGCTGCCGTCGGAAAAACGCTCCTCCATCGCGGCAAGCGCGTTCTGGGCCAGGTTGATGACAAGCTCGCGGAACAGCTTCTCGTCAATGAACAGGCGGGGCGAGTCCTTGCACAGCCGCAGGTCCACCCCTACCCCCTTGGAGTCAAACTCAGGCCGGAAGAAGCCCGCAATCTTCTCCAGCAGCGCGTCGGGGTCGCTCAGGCTCATGTTCACCTGGAGGGGGCGGACGGCAAAAAGGAAATCCACCACAATCTTGTTCAGGTTGTCTATCTCCTCGTTTATGACGGCAAGATAGTCCTCCATGAACTTCTCCTTGGGCAGGGCGCCGTCGCCCTCGCGGGCCTTCCGCACCGCCTTCTGCAAAAGCTGGATGTGTATGCTTATCGCGCCCAGGGGGTTCTTTATCTCGTGGGCGACCGAGGCCGCCAGGTTGGTCAGACCGGCCAGGCTCTCCATGCGGTGCAGCATGACCTCCTGCTGGGTGCGCTCGGTGATGTCGTCCACCGTTATCACCGAACCGGTTATGGTCGTGTCAAACGCGTTGCCTTCCCCGCTCGACTGCTTCTCCACGAGGGGAACGATCCGCAGCGTCACGAAGCGGATCTTGTCGCCTGCGGACAGGGAAAACTCCTCGCTGACATTCGTCTTGCACTCTTTGGCGCAGTGCATCAGGAAGGAGCTTATGTACTCGTCGTCCACCAGTTCCCACAGGCAGACATCCCCCGTCTTGTCACCGGACAGCCGCTTCTTGAAGGGGATGAGCCTTTCGGCCGCCTTGTTGGACTTGACGTAGCGGAAGTCTCCGTCCACAATTATCAGGCCGGTCAAAAGGCTCTCCAGCGTGGAATTCAGGGTCCTGTTCTCTTCGTTCATGGACTCAATGACCCGCTCCAGCTGCTCAGGCGAAAGCTTGGAGAGCTTGCGGGACACCTTCCTCACGAACTCGCTCATGACGCTTCCCCTCCCATCAGGCGGTGGAAAGCCCCGCCGCAGTCGTGGTCTATCTGCATCAGGTTGCGGGCAAGCTGTTCCAGTGCGGCCTGGGGCCCCTGGTTGAAGATCGAAATGTTGTCGGAGCTGATGCGGAGCTGCTCAAGGATCCGCTGCGAGCAGACGGCTCCTTCCGCGCTGGAAAGGAAGCCCTCCTGCGCCTTTATGATTCCCCGCAGGAAAATCGTCAGCAGGACTCGGGGCCTAAACGAACCGCACACGGCAAGGACCGCCGGAACATCGGGGAAACGCCCCTGGGCTATCTCGCCAAAGTAGGAGGCCGCGGCGGCCATGACCTGCTCCGGCTTCACGTCCAGGTACGACTGAAGGAACTCGCCCACACTCGTATAGTCCTTTCCATGCGCAAACGATGGGTCGTAATGGAAGATCCGCTGGATGACCTTCCCTTGCTGCTCCGCAGTCCGTTCAAAGAACGTGTACGTCCTGACGCGGCTCAGTATCGTGGGGAGCATCGCGCTCTTGCGCTGCGTGGTGAGAATGAAGAGCACGTCCTCCGGCGGCTCCTCAAGAATCTTGAGCAGGGCGTTCCTTGCACTGTCCGCCATGCAGTCGGCGTTCTCCAGAATCAGGACCTTCTTCCCCTCCCCTCCCTTGAGATGAGCCCAGTAGGAGAGGTTCCGTATCTGCATGACAGGGACGGAATCGTACAGGAAGCTGGACTCAAGCTTCTCCGCATCCTTCTCCACGCCGTCCAAAAGCTTCTGCAGGTCGTCGGGGGAAGGAACGGTCCGCCCCGGGGTCAGGACCTCCAGGGCCTCGTTGATGGACTGCAGCAGGGGGGCCGCCTTGCCGGCCTTGTCATCACCCTCCCAGAGGATGGGGCTGAACCGCATGGTAAGCTTGCGCACCGCCCGCAGGTACAGGTGGCGGGCGGCCTCCAGGTGCTTGGAGTTCATCGCGTTCTGGGAAAGCAGGGTCGCCTTGGCCGCCCTGCGGTAGCGCGAGAGCGTTTCCTCCACGGGGGCCTCCGGCTCGTCGAAAAAGCTGTCGTCTTCCTCGTCGCTCTCGTCGTCCTCCGGCTCGTCGGGATACTCCTCCTCATCGTCCTCCGGCTCGTCGTCCGCCTCATCGTCTGCGGGCGCCCCGGACTCCGCCTGCGCGGTCCTGGACCGGTCTGCGGGCGCAGCTGCTTCCTCCGCGGCGTCGGACGCGGCGACCGCGGCGGCGATCTCCGCCTCTTCCGCGGCGGCGGCAGCCTCGGCGGCCTCCACGGCGGCGGTCTCCTCGGCGGCCTTCTCCGGGTGCGTGAAGCGGTCCTCCACGTATGCCCTGCCGCGCGCATAGCGGCGGTTCCCGACCTGGGAGGCCGGGATCTCCGGCTCGGCGATGCCGGCCGCGGCACGCTTTGCGGCGCGCTCTTCGCGGATGGCGGCGGCCTTCAGCTCGTCCATCTCCTGGCGAGCGCGGGCCTGCTGCTTCTTCTTGCTCGTGTTCGCGTTCTCGGTGGTCGTGGCCGCCTCGCGCAGCCGCTCCGTCTCCTGGCGCTTTCGCTCGTACTCCGCCTGGCGCAGCCGCATGCGCTCCTCGCGCGCGGCGGCCTCCCGGGCGAGCTGCTTGCCGTAGATCTTGTTCAGAACGACCTCCTGCACGCCGGCGAGGACGCTGTTGTAGATCCAGTAGACGCCGAGTGCGGCGGGCATGATGAAGCCGATATACAGCGACACGAGCGGCATCATCAGGTTCATCGTCTTCATGCTCGTCGCCTGCTGCTGGGCGGCGGCGCCGCTGGCCGCGGGGGCCGGGGCCGGGTTCGTCTTCGTGCTGATGTGCATCTGCAGCCAGCTCAGGAACGCGGAGACGATCGGGATCAGGAACAGACCGACCGCGGCCCAGGTGAGGCCGTTCTCCCAGAACTTGAGCTTCGGCATATCGCCGAGGTTCAGACCCAGGAACTTGTAGTTGATCTGCACCAGCTTGTCCGATAAACCGGCGAAATCTGCGAAATGGTCAGAGATGAACTGGCTCTGAACCAGCTCCTTGTAGCCGGCGAGCGTGCGGGTGCTGATGCCGGCGTTGGCGATATACGAGTCAAAGCCCAGCTCCTGCAGCTTGTTGTAGATGGCGCCGCCCTCGGCGACGAGCTCGGACGGGACGCGCATCATGACCGTCATCGGGAAGCGGATGGCCTGGTACAGCGCGATCAGGATCGGGAACGGGATCAGCGACCAGAGGCAGCCCGACATCGGGTTGACGTGCTCCTCC
>CAMJAJ010000199.1 GCA_946403565.1 uncultured Treponema sp.
GCCTTCACGCTGCCGTTGACCAGGCGCTCGTCCTGGGCAAACTGGTCCTTCGCGGAGGCGGCGAACTCGGGGTTGCCGTGCGTGTAGCGGGGCAGGACCTTGGGAGACATGACGTCGCCCTTGATTCCAGCCGCGTCGCGCTCTTTCTCGAAGTCCTTGACGTGCTTGAGGGTCAGCTTGGCATTGTCCGTAAGGGAGATGTTCTTGAACATCTTGCCTGCCTCGATTCCGGCCTCGCGTCCGAAGACGACGACATCCAGAAGGGAGTTGCCCATCAGGCGGTTCGTTCCGTGCACGCCGCCGGATGCCTCGCCCGCGACGAGCAGGTTCGGCACGTTGGAATGGCAGGTCTTGTCAATCTCGACTCCGCCGTTCTGATAGTGCAGGGTCGGGTAGACGAGAATCGGCTCCTTGCGGATGTCGATGCCGTACTTGATGAACATCTTGTACATGGCGGGAATGCTCTTGAGAATCGTTCCCTCGCCGTGAATCATCTCGATCATCGGGGTATCAAGCCAGACTGCATCCTGCACCTCGTTCTTCACGCCGCGTCCGTTCTTGACCTCGCGGATGATTCCGGAGGCGTTCACGTCGCGCGTCTCGAGCGGGTGGATGTAGACCTCGCCGTCCTTGTTGATCAGCTTGGCGCCGAGCGAGCGCACCTTCTCGGTGACGAGCTTGCCCAGGATCTGCGTGGGGTAGGCGGCTCCGGTCGGGTGGTACTGCAGGGAGTCCTGATAGAGCAGCTTGGCACCCGCGCGGTAGGCGAGCACGAGGCCGTCCGCCGTCGCTCCGTAGTGGTTGGAGGTGGGGAAGCCCTGATAGTGCATGCGGCCTGCTCCACCGGTCGCGATGATGACGACCTTTGCCTTTGCGATGCGGATCTCTCCAGTCTCGATGTTCATCAGGACGGCTCCGGCGGCCTCGCCCTTGTCGTTCTTGATGATCTCGATCGCGGCGGTGAAGTCCACGACCGTTATGCTGCTCTCGCGGTTGAAGGTCTCGTCGCGGAGGGTCCTCATTATCTCAGCACCGGAATAGTCCTTACAGGCGTGCATCCTCTTGCGGCTCGTTCCGCCTCCATGGGTGGTCACCATGGTGCCGTCGGCTTCCTTGTCGAACTCGACGCCGAGGTCATTGAGCCACTTGATGACGGAGGGAGCCTTGTTGACGAGCGTGTAGACCAGCTCGGGCTTTCCGTCGAAGTGTCCGCCTCCGAAGGCGTCCAGATAGTGCTGGGCGGGGGAATCATTCGGCTTGTCAGCTGCCTGGATTCCGCCCTCAGCCATCATCGTGTTCGCGTCGCCGACGCGGAGCTTGGTCACGAGCAGGACTTTCGCGCCCGCCTCGCTCGCCATGATGGCGGCAGAAGTACCGGCTCCGCCTCCGCCGATGACGAGGACATCAGCCTCGTAGTTGACCTTGTTCAGGTCAATCTTCTCCGGCTCCAGGCGGGGCTTGGCCTGCAGCATCTCCGCAAGCTCTATCGGAGCCTTCTGTCCCTTGTTGGGTCCGATCTTAAGCTCCACGAACTGGGAGGCGATGCGGTCGGGATGGTACTCCTTGAGCAGCTGGTCCTTCTCGTCCGCCGTCAGGCGCACATGCTCGAATTTCAGGTTCTCAGCGCGTTTTTCAGCAACAATCTTTGCTGCGTCGTCCAAGTAATTTCCGTACATCATCCGCCCCCTTATTTCTCAATTTCCCTGTTGTTGTACAGGTTCTTAATCTGCTCTTTGTCGCCGGTGGACATTGCCACGAGCTTCTTGATTGCTTCCTCGCACTTGCCCTCGTCGATTTCCTTCACGCGGTCAAGCAGGTGCTGGGTCTCAGGCTGCAGGTACTTTCCGTTCAGGCGGCGGGCAAGCTCTGCGACCTGCGGGTGGCTGATTCCGGCCGGGCAGCGGGAAGAGCAGCATCCGCACATGACGCAGTCAAAGGAGAGGTCCGCACACTTGGCGAAGTCGCCCCTCTGGGCGTAAGCGATGTACTGCATCGTGTTCAGCTCCTGAGGACAGGCGCGCGTACAGGCGTTGCAGCCGACACAGGCGTAGATCTCCGGGTAGAGCTGCATCATCACCTGCTGCTCGGGCTTGATCTTATTGATGTCATAGACCTGCTTGACAAGCGGGAAGAAGGGGAGGGTGGCGATGTACATGCCGTCCTCGACCTTCTTGGAGCAGGCGAGGCAGGTCTGCAGCTGGTTGTCGCCCTTTATCCGGTAAATCGTCGCACAGGCGCCGCAGAAGCCGTTCCTACAGCCGCAGCCGCGCTTGAGCTGGTAGCCCGCATACTCCATCGCGTTCATTATCGTGAGTTCAGCGGGAACATCATATTTCTTTCCGAAAATATAGATGGTTGCCATTTCTTTCTCTGCCATAAACGTATTCTCCTATTAATACTCTGGTGGAAGTTCTCCGAGCTGGTCAAAGCTGAACACCGGTCCGTCCTTGCAGACGAACTTGTTGCCGATGTTGCAGCGGCCGCACTTTCCGATTCCGCACTTCATGCGCATCTCCATCGTCGTGAAGACCTGCTCGTCCTTGAAGCCGAGCTTCTTGAGCGCGTCGAGCGAGAGGTGGATCAGGATCGGCGGGCCGCACATGATGACGGTCATGCTCGGATCGGGATTCAGCTCCGTCACGTAGGGCGGAACGAATCCGACGTGGCCCTTCCAGTTCTCCTCGGCCCGGTCAATCGTCAGGTCAATCGAACAGTTGGGCTGCTTCATCCACACGTTCTGCATCTCGTCCAGACGGACCAGATCCGCCATGGAGCGGGAACCGTAGATGACCTGAATCTTTCCGTAGTCGGCGCGGTGGTCCATCATGTAATTGACGACCGAGTGAACCGGAGCGATTCCGATTCCTCCCGCAATGACGAGGATGTCCTTGCCCTTGAGCTTGGTATCCACGGGGAAGCCGTTTCCGATCGGGCCGCGCACGCAGATCTGCTGGCCCACCTCCGCGCTGTGCAGCCACTCGGTCACGCAGCCGCACTTCTTGATGGAGAACTCCATGTGCGTCTGGAGGGTCGGTGATGAGGTGATGGAGATCATCGACTCACCGACACCCGGTACGATCAGCATGGCGCACTGACCGGGGATGTGCTCAAAGAGCTTCTTCCCGTCAAGGCCAACCACGCTGAAAGTCTTTACGTCCGGGGTCTCCTGCCTGATGTCTATAATTTTTCCTACATAAGGAATGAATGATTCTTTCGCTTCCATGTCAGGCTCCTTATCCTAGATGTCATCCGACTCGCCGATGGCCTTTATGACCTTGACGATGTTCATGTTGACAGGGCAGCTTTCAAGGCAGCGGCCGCAGCCGACGCATGAGAACTGGTCCTCGTGCGCCATCGGGTAATACACGAGCTTGTGCATGAAGCGCTGGCGGCTCCGCTCCCGCTGCGTAAGGCGGGGGTTGGCCGCAGCCATCTGCGTGAAGTCGTTGTACATGCAGGAATCCCAGCAGCGCACCTGCCGGATGCCCTTGCCCGTATTGAAGTCACGCACGTCGAAGCACATGCAGGTGGGGCAGACGTAGGTACAGGTTCCGCAGCCCAGGCAGGGCTCTGCGACCTTGTCCCAGACCTTGGAGTTGAACACCTTCATCATCTGCTCCGGCTTGACTCCGCCGAGCTTGGACAGGTCCAGGTGGGCGAAGGGCAGCTTTTCCGTCTTGGCGGCGATGTCCTTCTTTGCGGCCTCCACGGCCTTGTCATCGCCCTCGGCGAGCAGGGACTTCACGCTCTCGACAAACTTCTTGCCCTTGTCCGTGTTCGCGGAAAAGAAGAACTTTCCGTCTGCCTTCCAGCAGCTCACGTCGCCCGAAGGCTTGGCAAGCGAGGCGTCGATTCCGTAGCTGGAGCAGAAGCACTCCTTTGCGGGCTCGGCGCAGGCAAGCGTCACGACCGTTCCGTGCTCGCGGCGGTTGATGTAGTAGGAGTCCCTCGGCTCCATGTGCATGTAGACGTTGTCTATCAGCTCGAAGCCCTTCGCGTCGCAGGCGCGGACACCGAAGATGACGAAGTCCTCGACATCCTTCCTGGGGTCGGTCACGGTGATCTCCTTGCCGCTCACCTGGTAGGAGACCA
>CAMJAJ010000200.1 GCA_946403565.1 uncultured Treponema sp.
GCCAGCGCCTCCTGTCCCAGGTGGCCCGCGTGCCGGGAACGAGGCTCCGCAACGGACTGCTCAAGATGGAGGACTTCAAGAAGCTGCAGGACGCGGCGAGCGCCTGCTACTCCGCCCCCCTCTACATCGTGGACACGCCCAACATGAAGCTGCTGGACCTGCGGGCCATGGCGCGGCGTATGAAGGCCAAGAACGACGTGAAGATCATCTTCATCGACTACATCGGGCTCATCACGCTGGACAACGAGGACAAGATGGAGATGTACACCCAGCAGTCCCTGATTTCCAAGTCGCTCAAGAGCCTTGCCCGTGAACTTGAGATTCCCATCGTCGTCCTCTGTCAGGTGGCCCGTGCCGCCGAGGGAGAAGAGCCAAACCTGGCCCAGCTGCGCGGTTCGGGCTCCATCGAGCAGGACGCGGACGTGGTCATGTTCATCCACGGTGAGCGGCAGAAGCAGAAGGAAGGCGAGGAGTACAACCCGGTCCAGGACCGGAAGCTCATCGTCGCCAAGCAGCGAAACGGCCCCATCGGCGACGTGCCGGTGCTCTTCATCGCGTCCTACACGAAATTCGAGAACAAATCCAAGGAAACCGAATAGGAAAGTTTACATCCGCGTGCCGTCTTCCCATATAAAAGGCAGAAGCAGTTTCAAAAGTCCAGCGGACTTTTGAAACAGGCTCGAATCATAGGAGGAACGAATGAAACGATGTCTCTTTGTCATCCTGCTGCTTGTGGTGTTCGCCCTTTCGCCTTCGGCCTTGGGAGGAGGGGACAGCCCCTGCCCCGGAGCCTTCTGCGGGGAGGCCGCCGTCTGCGTGACCAAGAACGGAAAGCGCTACCACACCGCCAGCTGCAGGACCATCAAGGACTCCGAGGTGGAGAAGATGAGCCGGGCGGAGGCGGAAAAGAGGGGCTACAAGCCCTGCAAGGTCTGCCATCCATAAAAAAGTGCAGAAAAGCTGTAACCTGGGGGCCGCCCTATGGTTCTATAAGTGATTATGCAAGGGTAATTCAGTAACGGCAGTTTGCAGGCACAAGCTGCCTGCAGTATGCGGTTACTTCGTTGCAATCACTGCAGTTTTGCATACGTGTCAAGCACACATGGCGCGTATGAGTTTTCTGCATCCTCCTCTCCTTTGGCCTGCCGGCCGTTTGTTAAACAGCCGGCAGGTTTTTCCTCTTTTAAAAGGCCCTGTGTCAGCCGGGCAGGGATTCCAGCTTTCTCAGCTCCAGCCTGGAGCTTATCCCCAGCTTCTTGAAAATCGTCGCCATGTGCCGCTTCACGGTCTCAATGCTGATGAAAAGCTCCTCGGCAATCTGGGCGTTCGAGCAGCCCTTTGCGGCAAGGTCCGCGACCTCCCGCTCCCTCGGGGAAAGCAGGTCGAAGGGGCAGCCCCCGCTCTCCTGAGGACGGGGGGTATCCCCGCCCGTGCAAAAGCGGGTCGCCCCGCTGACCAGCAGCCTCATCCCGATGCCCATGAGCAGGGGCCTTAAGCTCACGAAGAATAGCAGCACGAAGCGTACCGTGGGGATATCATCCACAGGAAGGCCGTCCGTAATAATCCTCTCGAACCTCGATATCGTGACAAGCAGGCGCACGACCGAAACGAACACCCCTGACGGCATTGCCGCCCCGGAAACAAAGGATGCGACATGGGGAAAATCCCTGTGCCCCGTGCTGAGCGCCGCAGGCAGGGCCATCAGCCCCGTGACGGCGCAAAACAAAATCAGTTCTACAAGCATCGCGGGTCCTTTACTCGGAAAGGCAGTCCAGCCTGGCCTCCGCATGGAGCAGAAGCAGGCTCAGGATGACCGCATAGAAACAGGGAATCGTGGCATGAACCATGGCAGGCCCCAGGGACTCCGTGTCCTCAATGTGCGCGAGGACGGCGTAGTAACCGAGCAGTGTCGTGATGAGGCCCGCCAGCAGGGTCAAATGCCGCGCCGTGGAAATCGCGCCCGCGAGACGGTGCCTCTCCGGGATGCCGGTCCTCCGCCCGGAAAGCGCGCCCCTGATTCCGGCGATGAAATCCCCGCAGAGGCCGCCGCACGCAAGGAAAGCCAGCGCCGGCAGCAGGATGAGCAGCAATGACGTTAGGTCAACCCATGTCCTTATCCTGCCGAAAGCAAAACCGCTCTCGTCCCTGGTGAAGAGCAGGACCGTCAGCGCCGCCGCCCCTCCGACTGCGGCCACAGAAAGCAAAAGCTTCGGCAGGAACGCGGCTGCCCGTCCTGCCCCTTCCTGCCCGGATGCTTCCTCCCCGCTTCCGGCGGGGACATCTTTTTCTTCCATAAACAGGATCGTCTGCCTTCTCAGCTTTCCCCTCATGCAGAAAAGGACGGCTTCTATGGAGCAGATGAACCTTGCGGACAGGATCATCAGGGAAAGCTGGTAGCCCAGGGTCCGGGCGTTCATCCAGTTCACGTAATAGTAGACGGTCGCGATGCAGATGAGGAAAAGCGCCTCATACGCGGCGGCCTTGCAGGCGAAAGCAAGTGCCTTGTCGATTTTCCTGAGCTGCCCTGGCCCGAGGACCTCAAAAGCCTTGCCCGTGGAGAAGGCCCTGACAAACGCCCTTCCATGACCGGAAGCAAAGACGAGGATGCCCAGCATGACAAGAATCAGCAAAAGGAGGAGCATGTCGGAAGGGAAAAACAGCATTCCGATATCTCCGCCTCTTGCCGCCGTCCCGATGAGGGAAGCGGCGAACAGTACCGCGGCTGACAGCAAAAACTCTTTGATCATAAAAACCTCGCATGATTGATTTCTGCGCCCTGGCCAAAGCGTATGGTAAGATTATCCCTCTGCCGCCACAAAAATACAAGGTGCAAAAAGTTGTAATCAGGGTGCAATCCGACCCTTTTTGGCATACACAAGAGGCAAGCCCCTAGAAACTTTTCCCTAATATCAGCTTTTTTTGTTGTAAACCAGTAAAAACCGTGATATAATGCGCCTATGAACGAGAAAATCATTGTCGATACGCTCGACAAAAAGCAGACCATAAGCCCCGACATCTACGGGCATTTTTCGGAGCACCTGGGCCGCTGCATCTACGGCGGCTTCTGGGTGGGCAAGGATTCCAAGATACCCAACGTGAACGGCTACAACAAGGCCGTCGTGCAGGCCTTCAAGGACATCGACATCCCCAACCTGCGCTGGCCGGGCGGATGCTTCGCCGACGAGTACCACTGGAAGGACGGAATCGGCCCCTATGCCACCCGTAAAAGGATGATCAACACCAACTGGGGCGGCGTCATCGAGGACAACTCCTTCGGCACCCACGAGTTCATGGGCCTGTGCGAGGAGCTGGGCTGCAAGCCCTACATCTGCGGCAACGTCGGCTCCGGCTCCGTGCAGGAGATGGACGAGTGGATCGAGTACATCACCTTTGACGGCGAGTCACCGATGGCCCGCCTGCGCAAGGAGAACGGCCACGAGAAGGCCTGGAAGCTGGACTACTTCGGCGTTGGCAACGAGAACTGGGGCTGCGGCGGCAACATGCGGGCGGAATTCTACGCGGACAACTACCGCCGCTACCAGACCTTCGTCCGCCAGTACGGCAAGGACAAGATTTTCAAGATTGCCGGGGGCGCGAACGGGGACGACTACCGCTGGACCGACGTGCTGCTTGAGAGCGCGGGCAACATGATGGACGGCATCTCCATGCACTATTACACCTTCGAGGACAGCTGGGCCAACCGGAAGCCTGCGACCGGCTTCGGCAGGCAGGGCTGGTACCGCATACTGACGAACGCCTTCCACATCGACGAGGTTATCCGCCGCCACGATGAGGTGATGAGCAAGCACGACCCCAAGAAGCGGATTGCCCTGGTCGTGGACGAGTGGGGCAACTGGTTCTCCTGCGAGCCGGGCACCAACCCGGGCTTCCTCTACCAGCAGAACTCCGTCTGCGATGCGGTCGTCGCAGCCGTGCACCTGAACATCTTCAACAACCACTCAGACCGCGTCCGCGTCGCCAACCTGGCACAGGCGGTCAACGTCCTGCAGTCCCCGGTCCTGACCGAGGGCGACAAGATTGTCCTGACCCCGACCTGGCACGTCTTCCACGC
>CAMJAJ010000201.1 GCA_946403565.1 uncultured Treponema sp.
TGGGCTATCCGGGAGCGTTCGGAATCGACCTGACCGCCGAGGCCGGTGACTTCCCGAAGATCCTGCAGAAGGTCGAGAAGACCGTCGTGGACGCGGGCGGCGCGGGCCGCTTCGGAACCTGGGCGTTCAGCTACGGCTTCACCGTCAGCGCGGGACTGGGCGAGTTCGCCAAGCGCGTCGTGGAAGGAACCGCGACCAAGGAGTCCAGCGCGGACCTGTTCAAGGCCCTCGGGGAGTTCACCAAGGGCGCCAACTGGAACGGCGGCTACTACATCGACCAGAGCACCGGAGTCCGTGCGAAGAACCAGATCCTCATCTACATGGACACCTACATCCTGGGCCAGGGCTTCCTGAAGACCACCGAGCTTGAGGTTCCCGAGAAGTATTTCAAGATCAAATTCACGAAATAAGCAGACGGGGGCAGCCCGCAAAAGCACCGGCTTTTGGAACTGCCCCAGCTATGCAAGTCAGTTTTCGGGGAAGGCGGGGCCGCCTGTGCGGGCGGTTCCGCTTTCCCTGCATTTGTATTCAGGATAAAGATGGAAAATGACATACCGCTGTTGCGTCTGAAGGGCGTGACAAAAGACTTCGCAGGCACGGTCGTCCTTGAGGACGTTTCCTTTGACCTGCACAAAGGGGAAATCCTGGGGCTGGTCGGAGAAAACGGCGCTGGCAAGACCACGCTGATGAGCATCCTCTTCGGCATGCCGGTAATCGCCGCCACGGGCGGCTACGGCGGCAGCATCCAGTTTGACGGCACCGAGGTGCATTTCACCAGTCCCTTCGACGCACTTGACATGGGAATCGGCATGGTGCATCAGGAGTTCTCGCTTATTCCGGGGTTCACCACCACGGAGAACATCATGCTCAACCGGGAGCTTTCAAAAGCGGGCCCGATGGTCTACCTCTTCGGTGACCGCATGAGCGTGCTTGACCGCGTTGCAATGAAGAAACGGGCCGGGAGCGCGATACAGCGCCTCGGCGTTGACATAGATCCGGACATGAAGGTGTCCGAAATGCCGGTGGGCCACAAGCAGTTCACCGAGATAGCCCGCGAAATCGACCGGGACAACGTGCGCCTGCTCGTGTTCGACGAGCCGACCGCCGTCCTCACGGAATCCGAGGCGGACATCCTGCTCAAGGCGATACGGGAGCTCGCGGCATCCGGCATCGCCATCATATTCATCTCCCACCGCCTGCAGGAGGTCATGGACATCTGCGACCGCGTCGTGACCCTCCGCGACGGCAAGACGATTCGCGACGTAGCGGTTTCCCAGACGAACGTCTCCGACATAGCGGCCTCGATGGTCGGACGCACGGTGACGGCGGACCACCTGAAGAAGCAGGCGGAGCTGAACGCGTCGGAGACCGAGACCCTTCCCGACGACTACGTGCTTGACGTGAGCCACCTGTGGGTGGACATGCCCGGCGAGACCGTGCGCGACGTGAGCTTCAAGGTGCGCCGCGGGGAGATCTTCGGCATCGGCGGCCTTGCGGGACAGGGCAAGCTCGGCATTCCCAACGGCATCATGGGCCTGTACCCCTCCGGGGGAAACGCGGTGTTCGACGGAAAGCGCCTGGACATGGAGGATGCCGCGGCCGTCCTGCGGGAAGGGCTGGCCTTCGTGTCCGAGGACCGGCGCGGCGTGGGCCTGCTTCTGGACGAAAGCCTGGACTGGAACATCTGTTTTTCCGCCATGCAGGTGAAGGGCGAGTACCTGAAGCCCTTCCTCGGCGGCCTCTTCAAACTGCGCGATGAGAAGGCGATGCGGGCGAATGCCGAGAAGTACATCGACATGCTGTCCATAAAGTGCACCGGGGCCAAGCAGAAGGCCAAGGAGCTTTCCGGCGGCAACCAGCAGAAGGTCTGCCTTGCCAAGGCGTTCAGCCTGAAGCCCAAGCTGCTGTTCGTCAGCGAGCCGACGCGCGGCATCGATGTCGGGGCCAAGGCGATCGTGCTGGACACCCTGCGTACGTACAACCGCGAGAACGGCACGACGATCGTCATGGTGTCGAGCGAGCTTGAGGAGCTCCGTTCGGTGTGCGACCGCGTTGCCATCGTTTCCGGCGGCAAGGTCGCCGGCATACTGCCTCCGAGGGAGGAGCCGGGCAAGTTTGCCCTGCTCATGTCGGGGCTGAACGCGGAAGGAGGAAAAGAATGACGCTGGCAAACGATTCCCTGCGGGAGAAAATTCGCGAGGGCCTGAAGGAATTCGGGCTTCCCCGCCTGATCATAGCGGGCTTTCTTGTGGTGCTGTTCATCGCCGCGCCGTTCGTGGGGGTATCCATGCCCGCCACGATAAAGGACATCTGCAACCGCTTCGGACAGAACGAGCTCCTGACGCTTGCGATGGTCCCGATGATCCTTTCCGGAGCCGGACTCAACTTCGGGCTTTCGCTCGGGGTCATCGGCGGACTGCTCGGTTCCACGATCGCCATGCAGCTGGGGCTCACGGGCTGGGCCGGCATGTTCGGCGCCATAGCCCTTTCGATTCCCTTCGGCATCTTCTTCGGCTGGCTCTACAGCCTGCTGCTGAACCGGGTCCGCGGCGAGGAGATGACGATCGCGCTCTACGTCGGCTTTGCGGCGGTCATGTTCATGTCCATCATGTGGCTCATCCTGCCCTACACGAGCGTGAACATGGTGTGGGGCTACGAGGGCAAGGGACTCAGGACGACGATCACGCTCGACGGCTACTGGATCAAGCAGTTCTCAAACTTCCTGATGATCCGCATCGGGGATTTCGAGTTCCCCACGGGCATGATCCTCTTCTGCGCCCTGTGCAGCTTCCTCATGTGGCTGTTCATGCGCAGCAAGACGGGGACGGCAATCACGGCGGTCGGCTCCAATCCCGACTACGCCCGCGCGAGCGGCATCAACATCAACCGCATGCGCACCATAAGCATCATCGTGTCCACGGTGACGGGGGCCATCGGAATCCTGATGTACCAGCAGAGCTACGGATTCATCCAGCTCTACCAGGCCCCGCTCTACATGGCCTTCCCTGCGGTGGCGGCCGTGCTCATCGGAGGCGCCTCGATCAACAAGGTGTCGATTGCGAACGTCGTGATTGGAACGGTGCTCTTCCAGGGCATACTGACGCTTACGCCGTCGGTCATCAACAGCGTGCTTCAGACGGACATGTCTGAGGTCATCCGCATCGTGCTCAGCAACGGCATGATCCTGTACGCGCTGACCAGAAAAACAGGAGCGACCCGATGATTCCAGTGAACTCTATACAATCTATGAAAAAGGCAAAGTCATTTCTCGCGGACTACCTTGTGGCGGAGGTGTTCCTTGCGCTCACGGTCGTCTCCATTCCGCTGTCGCAGTATTCGGGACAGTTCATCCTGCAGGAGATACTGAACAGGATCGCCAGGAACGCCTTCCTGGTGTTCTCGCTCCTGCTGCCGATCATGGCGGGCATGGGAATAAACTTCGGTATGGTGCTTGGCGCGATGGCCGGGCAGATAGGGCTCATCTTCGCCATGGACTGGGGTATATCCGGCATGCAGGGCCTTGTCTTCGCCGCCCTCGTGGGCCTGCCCCTTTCAGTGCTGCTGGGCTGGATCGCAGGCAGCATCCTGAACAAGGCGCGGGGACGGGAGATGGTGACGAGCTACATCATCGGCTTCTTCTTCAACGGAATCTACCAGTTCTTCGTGCTCTACCTCTTCGGCTCGCTCATCCCGCTCCACAACAAGGCGATAGCACTCTCGCGCGGATACGGGGTGCGCAACACGCTGAACCTGGACCCCGTACGTCAGGCGCTCGACAAGCTGCTGATGGTCAGGGTCGGGGGAATCAGCGTGCCGCTGTCCAGCTACCTGGTCATCATCGCCCTCTGCTTCATCATCGTGTGGTTCCGCAAGACCAAGCTCGGACAGGACATGCGGGCGGTCGGACAGAACCAGGCGGTGTCCAACTCGGCGGGCATTCCCGTGGAGCAGACCCGCATCATCTCGATCGTCATCTCGACCGCGTTCGCCTGCATCGGGCAGATCATCTTCCTGCAGAACATGGGCAACATGCAGACCTACAATGCCCATGACC
>CAMJAJ010000202.1 GCA_946403565.1 uncultured Treponema sp.
ATACGAAAAATCGAAATTCCGGGCAAAGAGGATCCTGCCGCTTTCATCACGTGAAACGAACGCGGTGCATCCGGCACCCGTGACGTTGAGCCGTATGGGAAGCCCCTTCAGCAGGCGTTTGGTCACAAACGCCTCTATATCTGCGTCGCTTTTTGCCCCGGTCAGAAGGAATTCGTCAAAGCCGTAGTCCCCGTCGTAGCGCATGGTGTAGACACCCCTGCTCCGTTCCTTCAGGCTGCCGAGCGTCTTAAGCTCATAATGGAACGCAAGACATACGGCGGCAGTTCCCACGAACAGGAACGCAATCAGGAAAAGCCCTACCTGCCGGAGTTTATTTTGTGTATTCTTGTCCTGCGATACCCTGCAGATCCACTCTCGTATGCCTCTTTTTTTCATATACTTACTCTCTCCGAGTTCCACTATACGCACTTTTGCCCGTTAAAATCAAGTGCCGCCGCCTGTCCCCCAAGCTTCTGGGTTTGGCTTATCACCGTATTGAATCAAAATAGCGCTCAAACACCTCGCCGCAGTCCGTCCGCTCGTCGTTCAGGCAGATGGTGAGCGAGCGTTTGCTGTCGCGGTTGTAGAAGCTGAAGAACTGGACGCCAGGGTCAAAGCCTTCCAGAAACACCATGCGGGGGTTCTCCCTGCGGAGCCAAAAGCCAAGCCCGTACAGGCCATCGTCCCCCTCGAACGTTGGACTCCATGCCTCTTTGATGAGCGGCGAGAGCGGACTGTCCGGGTTCAGGTCCGGGTCAAGCTTGTTCCAGAATGCCGCCATGTCGGTGACGGTCGTAAAGGCCCCGCCGTCTCCGCCGCCGACAACCGGAACGCCGTAGACATTGCTCCGCCCGTTCTTCTGGTAGCCGGTCGCCCGCACGATGCCGGCCGGCGGCTGCTCGTCCAGGCGGAAGAAGCCTGTCCGCCTCATCCCGAAGGGCGCAAAAACCTTTTCTTCCATATATATGGGGAAGGTCATGCCGGAGACAGATTCCACGACGGCCGCCAGCAGCACGAAGCCGCCGTTGGAATACTTGAAGCTTCCTGACGAAGCGTAGGGAGCTTCTTGCTTTTTCCAGACCGCCTCGGCGAGCGGAAAGAAATCCTCCGGTTTCTCATAGCGGTAGGTCGCGTTGCCACACAGGGCCCCTTCAAAATCATCGACGAGCTCTTCGTCAAAATAGTCCGGCACCCCGGAGCTGTGATTCAAAAGGGAGCGGACGGTCACGGAATCGGAAAGCCAGTGAAGGGGGCCGTATGTTTCTGCCGCCCGCGCGCGCTGCAGGAGCAAGCCCTTCACGCCGTCATCCAAGGCAAGCCGCCCTTCCGCCGCAAGAGTCAGAACCGCGACCGCAGTAAAGCCTTTCGTTCCCGAAGCGGTGCCATAGGAAAACTCGGGGCTGTTCTGTATGCCGAAGTTCCGGTCGGCAAGCCCCGCGCCGCCCGCCTCAATCAAGACTGTCCGCTCATACAATCCGAACACGCCGGAAAAGTTGGTGAAGTTCATACGCTAGGCCTCCTGTCGTTCCCTGCCGTACGCTCGGCAAAAGCGTCCTGAACTTTTGAAGCCGCCCCGCAGCTATACGAGTAGCGTTTGATTTCCTTCCATTCACCCTGGTACTCGCCGGGACCTTCATAGTCCAGGGTGAACCCGCACTTTTCCAGCACCCGGCAGGATGCGGCGTTTTCCGCGTCGCAGATGCCGCTGATCGCATCGATGTGCAGCCGCTCCATGATGGCGGGGAGAAAGGCCGCGACCGCCTCCGTCGCATAGCCCCTGCCGGTGTAGGGTTTCCCGATATGGTAGCCTATCTCCCAGGCTGCCCCTTCGACGGGAACGGCCTGCACATAACCGATGCAGCTTCCGTCCTGCAAAAGGACGGGATGGACCTGCGGCCCGTCGGCACTGCCATACTGCGCCGTCAGGAACGCAATCGTCCGCGCCGCATCCTCCGGTGTCTCAAAGACCTCGTCCGGCAGGAAGCGCCGGGTGTCCTCATCGAGCGAGTTCTCGTGGACCGCCTGCGCCATGTCGGGCGTGAATTCCGTAATGGTCAGGCGTTCCGTCTTCAGCTTCATTGGTCACTCCTCCAACAGGTTCTTGATTACCTTTGTGATTCTGGACAGACCGCCCTTGTGGTTCCAGTAGAACTGCACGTCGCTGCCGACGGTCGGTTTTGTTTCCAGCGTTTCCGAAAGCGTCGCCGGGATGGAAAGCTCCCAGTAGCGCACCGTATAGCGGTCGCCATGCGGGGATTCCTCGATGGATTCCACTACGCCCAGGTGCTCCTCGAAAATCTGCATGAAGCCATCCTGCACCTTGACCTTGCGGTAGGCGGGAAAGTCCCTGCTGATTTCTTGGAGCAGGCGCTCATCCTCGATTTTTTCGAAGTCCGCGCTTTCGATGAACTTCCCCCTGCAGCTTTTGAACTCGTCGGTCAACGGATAGCAGAGGTACGCATCGTAGGAATTGCCGTCGCCGTCGGTGATTCCGTATTTTTCGCACAGCTCGAATCCGAACTTGGGGTAATAGCCCGGTTCACCGGCGAGGATGATTCCCGCAATACCGGCCTCCTTTGCAAGCCCGATTGTCGCTTCAAGCAGCGCGCCGCCAATGCCGTTGCCTTCCATCGTCGGCTCGACGGCGAGCGGGCCCAAAAGCGCGACCTCCCGTTTTACGCTGCCGTCATCAATCCAGGCCTTTGTGTAATACACCGCGCCGACGATGTTCCCGTCAAGTTCCGCGACCCGGCTGATTTCCGGAATATAGTCCTTTGAGTTCCTGATGATCCTGACCATGTTGTGCTCCGAGCAGCCCGGCCCGAACTTGTTCCAGAAGCTCCGCATGGTCATAAGCTCTGTCTTTTTATAGTCTGCAGGGGGTTCCGCCCTGATGATCAAGTTGTCAAGCATATGCTTCTCCATATTACATGTTTCATGGTGTTTCTGCCCGCTGTACACCAAGCCAACACCCGTGCAGGCGCTGGCTTGGCGGATGCGGCAGCCTACAGGTTCCAGCCCTGATAGCGGTTCTTCTGGTACTCCCGGGTGAACCGCGCGATCTGCATCATCTTGGCTTTGCCCCATTCGTTTTCCCGATGGAGCTGCAGGTAGCAGGCCCAGCGTTCCTCGCTGAGCGAGCCATCTTCCAAAGCCGCACGGACGGCGCAACCCGGTTCGCTCGTATGGGAGCAGTCGTTGAACTTGCACTGGTCAAAGAGGCTGACGACATCGGAAAAAGTCTCGTCGATTCCGTCCTCCATGTCGAGCACGCCGATTTCCCGCAGGCCGGGGGTATCCATAATCCAGACCCCGTTCTCCAGCCTGAACAGCTGGCGGTAGGTCGTCGTATGGCGGCCCTTGCCGTCTGCGTCGCGGATGTGCTGCACCTTCATCAAATCCCCGCCGTTCAAGGTGTTCAGCAGCGTCGATTTGCCGACACCGGAGGAACCGACCAAGGCAATCGTCCTGTCCTTCTCCAGATAGGGGGCAAGGCGGTCCATCCCATAGCCGGTGAGCGAGCTGACCGCGATGACGTCGGCCTTGTCGCAGACCGCCTGGGTGATCTCCACCTGCAGGTCGACATCATCGCACAGGTCCGCCTTGGACAGGACGACGACGGGTTTTGCCCCGGTCTGCAAGGTGATCGACACATAGCGGGCAATCCGGTTCTCGCTGTAGTCCTGGTTCAGGGAGCTGACGATGAACACATAGTCAAAATTGGCAACGATGGTCTCTTCCAGAAGGTTCTTCACGAAGGCCTCCGCATGGCCGCTCCTGTTCGGCCGCTTGAAGGCAGTGGTGCGGGGGAGCACCTCGTCGATCAGGGCATCCCCATACTCGTTGCGGATGACCTTCACGTAGTCACCGACGACCGGTGGCTCAAGCCCCAGATTGTAGAACTTCCCCTTCAGTTTTCCGGTGAAGGTGTCGTCGCTCGTTACGATCCTGTCCTCACTGCAGGGCAGCAGGGTAAAGAGGTTCTTCTGCACGCATGAAACGCGCGCAGTACAGATATTGTTCGAATTCATTTGTCTTTCCTAAAAGCG
>CAMJAJ010000203.1 GCA_946403565.1 uncultured Treponema sp.
CCAGCAGGGGGGCCAGCTTGTCGAAGTCGAACCCCCTGTCTTCCATGGGGTGGCAGCCCCAGACCTCGGCGGCCCCGCCGGCGCAGATTCCGTCGATGCTTCCGTGCAGAGGGAATTCCTTGGACACATTGCCGAAGTTCACGCAGCAGGCGAGCCTTCCTCCGGTGAAATCCACGGCGATTCCTGCAGAGGTTTCAAGCGCGTGTACCTCCGCGTTGTTCCAGCAGTTTGCGATGACCGCTCCCGGCCTGCCGCATGCGGACGCGAAGGCCGCGGCGCAGTCTATTCCTTTCACGCTGCCGCTTTCAATCCCCAGGTTGCACACCCTGCCGCCGAGCCGCCCGAAGAGGGAAGGGGGCTCATCCGCTTCCTCCATGAGCTTTGTTTTCCGTATGCGTAACCCCCGTATGACGTGGCCGCCTCCGTCATAGTTGCCGTTGAATGACATGCCGCCGCCGTCCGCGATGGGGGTCCACTTCCTGACGGCGGAAAGGTCTATGTCCGCGCACTGGCGGAAGTAGGTACCGTCGTAGTCCTGCCCTGCGTTGACGTGCCAGGAGAGGGAAACGAGGTCCGCGCTGCTTTCGATGAGGTAGGGCGAGTCCGCCGTCCCGCGTCCCTTGAAGGGCGACAGGTTCACGGAGGCTCCTTCCCTCGCGTAGATTCCGAAATGCTGGCCGCCTATCCGGTAGCCGGTCAGCCTGCGGAAGCCGGCGGCCTCGGGAACCAGGCCGACGTCCGCGTCGTTCGCAAGGAAAAGATTGCAGTCCTTGAGGTAGGTGGACACGTACTCGAACGGGCGGGGATCTGCGTCCTTCAGGTAGCGGAGGTTGGCCCAGTCGGTCGTGTGGATCTTGATGTCCCTGCCCATGTAGGCGTACAGCTCCTGCACGTCCAGGCCGAATCCGGGCGTTCCTTCGGGCAGGTCCTGGTCCAGGGCGTGCACCAGCGCGTCCAGCTTTTCGGTGCGCCAGGCCCCCGTCCTGCGTGCCTGTATGCGCTCCGGGATGGTCAGGTTGTCCAGCAGCAGGGCGGAGAAGACCAGCACGATGAGGAGCCGCGCGCATGGTATCAGGGGGAACCGGGAGGATTGGGGGAATAGGGGGAATCGCCTTTCCGCGTCAATGCGTTCCGCAGTGCCGCCGCTTCCCGTTGGGCTGTCGTGCCCTTCCGCGTCAATGCGCCCTGCCGCGTCAAGGAGGCCCCAGATGCCCGCCATGAGCATGACGAACTGGAGCTGGCACATGTTCAGGAAGCCCCTGCTGCATTTGACGATGTAGTAGGTCATGAAGCCCAGCCCCAGGAAGGCGACGGTGGCGTAGAGTCCGGGCGAGACCGCCGCGTTTTGTCCGGTCTGTGCCGCCCTGGCTTCCGGGGCTGATGCTGTTGCGTCGGCTTCCGGGGCCTTTTGCAGCAGCTTGACCAGCAGGGCGAAGCATATCGCCAGCATGAACAGCACGAAGTAGGCGAATCCCGTCCCCCGTATGCCGACGAGCGGCCATTCCAGGCTTTCCACGAGCCCCTGTCCGGCCATGAACGGGAAGATGAAGTCCTTGAATCCGATGGGCCTTCCGCCGCACAGGAGGTTGTAGGCGTTTGCCAGCAGCATGGCGGCGGCGAATTCCGCCAGGAAGGCCAGGGCTGAAAGCAGGAGGACGCGCAGGTTCCGCCTGCTCAGCAGGCTGCCCGAGCAGTCCGCGAACGTCATGAAGAGGTAGAGCGAGATTCCGCCCATGCAGACCAGTCCGGTCTCCGTGTTCCAGAGGAGGGAGGCGGCCCCGAGCGCCAGCAGCGGCAGTAGCCACCGCCCGCGTTTGTGTTTCGGTCCGTGTCCCTGTCCGCGTTCCGTCAGTGCGTGCTCGGCCTGCCCGCTTTCTGGCTGCCCGTTTTTGTGTCCCGGTTCTCCGCTGCGGCCGCCGAGTTCCATCGCGATGAGGTAGGCGGAGATGACCGCCCCGAAGAACATCCGGTGCGGCTCCTGCTGGAAATAGGCCCGCGTGCCGAACTGCAGGAAGGAGCCCGCGCCGAGCATGAAGAGGTAGAAGGCGGCGTCGTTCTGCACCAGGCGGTCCAGGACGTACATGACGGACAGGAACATGAGCGCCGTCACGAGGAACTGGAGCGCGGCGACGGCCACGTTGCACGGCAGGCCCAGGAGGAGCAGGAGGCGCATGGGCAGGAGGTAGATCATGCCGTAGTGCCCGTACATGGAGACCTCGTGGTCGGCATCGTAGGGGACGAAGTTCATCACCTCAAGGACGGTTCCCTCCCAGCCCTGTATATGGTAGGGATCGTCGCCGAAGATGTTCGGGACGTAGAAGAGCGAGGAGAGGATGAGCGAATAGACGAGCGCCGCCGCAAGACGGACCTTCCTGCTGCCTTTCGGCTGGAGCCTGGCGGATGACTGCACCGCCATGCAGGCGATGGCGCACGTGACGGTCAGGCAGGGCAGGTACACGGCGAGGGGCATGCGGTAGCGGAAGCGGATGCGGGCGGTTCCCTGCCAGAGGGCGCCCTGGCTCGACGGGATGAAGTTTGCCACGAGCCAGGCGAGCAGCATGCCTGCCACGGCGAACTGGACGGCGGCGGAGGCTTTTCCCTGGAGCTGGCGGTTGTGGAGGAGGCAGGCACAGCTGGCGAAATAGATGCAGGCGAAAGTACAGGCCTGCACCGCAAAGAAGGGCATGTTGCCTATCCTGCCCTTGAGGGCGAGCGTGAGCACGACGGACGCCGCCGTCGCGATGATGACGGACAGCAGGTTTGCATCGGACATGAAGAGGGCAAGGCCGTCCGTTCCGTCCATCCGCATGGGGCTCCAGTTCCTCTGGACGAGCGACAGGAGCAGGTGGAGCGCGGCCAGGCAGACGGCGGCCAGGAGGAGCCGCTGCCGCAGGAGGCCGAACCATTTTTCGGGGCGGCGCAGGGCGGCACCTTTCAGCATGCCCCCGAGGGCCAGGACGGCGTCCTTGACCGGCGGCAGGAAGGAGAGGGCGAGGAAGAGGAGGCATGTGGCGGCAAGGATGAGCAGGAGCGTCTTCAGGGGCTTGAGGGCTGAGTTCGTCATACCGCAAATAATAGGGCATCTCTAAAAACTAGGCAAGCCCAGTTTCTAGAGGTGCCGTCGCGTCGGAGCCTTGCCTTGGCAAGCCCAGCCGCTGCTGTGGGCGGTTTGCGGGTGGGTGCGCGCCCTGTCTGTGCCGGGCCGTCTGAAGACCTCGCGGAAACCTCTTTGAGCGCCTCTATTGTATAAATATGCAGAAAACTGTATAATCGGCCCCATATTCCATTACGAAAAGGACTTTACTATGTGGTCTACGATTAACAATGTTCTGGGAGCGATAGACGACTTCGTCTGGGGCCTCCCCCTCATCATCCTCATCCTGGCGACGGGCATATTCCTGACCGTCCGCTTGAACGGCGTGCAGTTCTCGCAGCTCAAGTTCGCCCTCTCCTCCATCTTCCGCAAGTCCGAGGACAAGGAAGGCGGAGAGCTGTCCTCCTTCAAGGCCCTCTGCACGGCCCTGTCCGCGACAATCGGCACGGGAAACATCGTCGGCGTTGCGACCGCTATCGGTCTCGGCGGCCCCGGCGCGCTCTTCTGGATGTGGCTGGCGGCCCTCCTGGGCATGGCGACCAAGTACGCGGAGTGCCTCCTTGCGATTCACTACCGCGAGGTAAAGTCCGACGGACACATCCTTGGCGGCCCCTTCTACACCTGTGAGAAGGGAGTCGGCGAGAAGTGGCCTGCCCTGGGCAAGCTGCTTGCCGTCCTGTTCGCCATCTTCGGCACGATGGTCGGCCTCTTCGGAATCGGAACCTTCAGCCAGGTGAACTCCATCACGAGCGCGGTGGAGACCTTCTCCAAGACCGCCGCCGGCGGTGCCGCCCTTTCGTCCGTGACGATTGCCGGAATCGGAAGCTATTCGACCGTGGTCATCGTGGCCTCCTTCATCCTTGCGGTCGTCGTCGCCCTCGTCATCATCGGCGGCCTCAAGCGCATTTCCTCCGTCGCCTCCGTCATCGTCCCGGTCATGGCGGTCATCTACTT
>CAMJAJ010000204.1 GCA_946403565.1 uncultured Treponema sp.
AGGCTGCGGTGGGCGTGCAGGATGGCCTTGGGGAAGCCCGTCGTGCCGCTTGAGAAGTATATGGCCGCGTCGTCGTCATCGGAGAGCGTGATGTCGGGCTTCTCGCTGGAGTAGTCCGCCACCAGCTCGCGGTAGCTTTCCGCGAATGTCGGGCAGCCTTCGCCGACGTATATCAGGAGGCGCTTTTCGTTGAGCTTCTCTTCTATGTCCTCTATGCGGCCGATGAACTCCGGCCCGAACAGGAGGATCTCCACGTCCGCGAGGTTCACGCAGTAGAGGATCTCGTCTGCCGTGTAGCGGAAGTTCAGCGGGACGGCGATGGCCCCGGACTTGAGGATGCCGAAGTAGATGGGCAGCCATTCCAGGCAGTTCATCATCAGGATGCCGACCTTCTGGCCCTTCTGCACGCCCCGGGCCAGGAGCATGTTGGCCATGCGGTTGGCCTTCTCGTCAAAGACCTTCCAGCTAATCTCCCGCCGGTAGCCCTTCTTCTCCGTGGGCTGGATGAGGGAGTACTCCTTCCATGTTATCCTGCGGTTGTCCTCCTGCTCGGGGTTCAGCTCCACCAGCGCAATCTCGTCGCCGTAGTTCTTTGCATTGTATTCCAGATATTGCGTAATTGCCATGCCGGCATCTCCTGTCTTCTATAATATGCGTTAGGCTATTTTCAGACATAACGCGGCTTTTGTCAAGCGTGCCACGCGGAAGGGGCCAGGCAGCCGGGGCGGGGAGGTACGGGTAAGGCGGCGGGGGCGGATTCAACGGCGCGGGAGCTGCCTCGGCGGATGTGGCTGGATTGGGCCGGGTTGCTGCCTCGGCAACCGGATTGGGGCCGGATGGGAGGATGCGCTGGTTGGCGTGGTACCGCTTGCCTTGTTCCTTGCGGGCTTTTATGGTATAGTAAACCTGTTCGGAAACATCAGTTTCCGAACAGGTTGCCTTGAAATGCGATGTCCAAAATCGCGCTATTTCAGCGATTTTGGACTCGTCACCTGAGCGGAAACGTAGTTTCCGAACAGGTATAGTATTCCTGCTGATGACCGAGTTCGGCACGGAGGTCTATGTCTTTCATCTCGTTCACATTCGCGCTCTTTTTCTTCGTGTTCATTGTGCTGTACCATCTGGCCGCCCGCTTTGGCACGCATGCCGTCCGCATTCAGCAGCTCCTGCTTCTTGCGGCAAGCCTCGCGTTCTATGCCGCCGCTGACCTCCGCTTTGTCCCCTTCCTCCTGTATGTGGTCGCGGTCTCATACCTTGCCGCCCGCTGTTCCAAGGGCCGCCTCCTGTTCGTCCTGTCTATAGCCGCGGACCTGCTTCCGCTCCTGTTCTTCAAATACAGCCCCAGGGCCTGGCGCGGAAGCCTGCTGTTCCCCTTGGGCCTTTCGTTCTTCACGTTTCAGGGCATAAGCTATGTCGCGGACTGCCATGCAGGAAAGGTCAAGGCGGAACGGAACATCCTGCCCGTTGCCCTGTTCGTCAGTTTCTTCCCCGTCATAGCATCGGGGCCCATCCAGCGGGCGGGGAATCTCATCCCCCAGCTGGGACTGGTGCACCGCTTTGACTATGGCGATGCCACCGACGGCATGAAGCTTTTCGCATGGGGGATGTTCAAGAAGCTGTGCATCGCGGACGGGCTGGCCGTGTACGTGAATTCCGTGTACGGCAGCGTCGCCGACTCCCACGGGCTTGCCCTGCTGCTGGCCACCGTGCTGTATTCATTCCAGATCTACTGCGACTTTTCCGGCTACAGCGACATGGCGACCGGGGTCGCCCGCTTTATGGGCTTTGATGTCGGAAAGAACTTTGACCATCCCTACCTGTCCCGCTCCGTGGGGGACTTCTGGCGGAACTGGCACATCTCGCTTTCTTCGTGGCTCAGGGACTATATCTATATCCCGCTCGGCGGAAGCCGGGTCGCCCTGCCCCGTGTCTACCTGAACCTGATGGCCACCTTCCTCGTGAGCGGCGTGTGGCATGGGGCGGGCTGGCATTTCGTGATATGGGGACTCCTGCACGGCCTGTACCTGTGCGTGGAACGGCTGCTGAAACCCTGGTCGCAGAAGCTGGATGTCGCTCCTGCCCTCAGGACCCTGCTCACCTTCTGCCTGGTCAGCTTTGCCTGGGTGTTCTTCAGGGCCGGGACCGCCGGGGAAGCGCTGGATGTCATCAGGAGGATGGGGGGAATTCCCCGGGAACTGCTCCAGCTCAGGCAGGCCGCCGGGGATGTCCTGCAGCTTGCATCGTGCGGCGGCCTCACCGGCTTCCTGAAGATGCTGTTGCCGCTTGCCGTGCTGCTCGCTGCCGAATCGCTGACCCGCGGTAAGAATGGCCTGGAGATGCTCAAGGGAAAAGCGACGGCGGTCCGCTGGATCCTGTATGCCGCCTGCATCATGGCCCTGGTCCATGCCCTGCCCCTCAGCTTTTCGGCGAAGGAGCTGAACTCGTATTCCACCAATTTCATCTATCAAAACTTTTAGGAGACGGAAATGAAACGCTTCGTCATAAAGTCATCATGCGTCCTCCTGCTCGTGCTCCTTTCTTTCCTGGTCAAGAACCGTTCCGTCATCCGGCTGGTATGCACGGCCTTCCATTATGACACGTTCAATGTCTTCCACTGGAAGGACATACGCTTCACCGAAGCCGAGCCGAACAAGAATTTCATCAAGACCCGGTATATCCTTGAAGTTCCCCAGAAATACAACGCCTTCGTCTTCGGTTCTTCCCGCGTCGGCTACATCCCTCCGGACGGGCTTCCCCAATCGCTGGACGGGACCGGCTTGAACTGGTACAACATGACCTGCTCGGAAGGGATTCCGGTGGAGCACTACATGACCCTGGAGACCTTCCTGAACAATGGCGTCCATGTGGAGATGGTCATGCTCGGCTTTGACAACATCCCCATGTACGTGTCGCTTGACCAGCACAAGCACCAGCTCCTGCGGAGGCCGTATCAGGTGTATGAGGAAAAGAAGTGGGGCTTCTTCCGGCCATACCTGAAATTCGACACGCCTGAATCGATCAGGGAGCAGATAGATTCCTACGACCCTGCTGGACACGCTGCGGAGAGCCGGTGCTTTTATGATTTTGGAACCGACCCCCTTATCGCGGATTTCGGCCTGACGGAACATCCCCAGATGGAGCGCTATGAGGCGGGGTTCACCGGATGGCCGCTCCGGGAGGCATATAAGGATCTGGAGCAGGTCGCCCGCCTGTGCCGGGAGCATGGAATCAGGCTCGTGCTCTTTACCTCTCCATTGTATCAGAGCATCTATCGGAACAGCGTCGCGGACGGCTATCTGGACTTCCTGAAGGAGGTCGCAGGGGTATGCGAATTCTACAACTTTTCCGGCCTGAACAATTTTACCCAGGATCCGCAGTACTATTTCGAGGCGAACCACTACCGGCCAGCCCTTGGCCTGCTGGTTGAAAAGGTCATCTTCGGTACGGACGAGGAGCGCGAGGAGGTCCGCCGGGAAGCCGGTGATGACCTGTTCGGCATGAAGGTCCATGCGGGAAATGTTGATCACGTGCTTTCCCGGCTGCGTGAGCAGCTTGCCGACTGAGGCGGGCAAAAAAAGGCGGCCGGGCTGCCATGCAGGGGCTGCATGAAAACCTGGCCGTCCGTTGGAGTTTCGCTTGTTTTTTGAAAAGCCCGGTTAGACCGCCTTGCTCTCCACGGCGTGCAGGATGCCGTTCTGGTAGGCGTAGCTGTACATAATCTCGGATATGTCGCCGAGCGGCTTCTTGACGTTGAGCGGCTGGTCAAATCCGACGTCATACATGAAGGACATGAGCTCCTTTGCCTCGTCGTGCTTCCACAGCCTTGCGTCGTTGATGTCCACGAACACGCACTGCTCGGATTCGGCAATCGCCTTGATGTGGCGGTTCATCTCGTCGAAGCTCAGGCGGCCCGCGGCGTCCATATTGGAGACCAGGGCGACCCTCCGGCTCTTGTCAGCGGCCTTGATGGAGCTGATGAGGTCGATGTATTTGATGTCGAACTCGGCGGAACT
>CAMJAJ010000205.1 GCA_946403565.1 uncultured Treponema sp.
AAGAGAGCATGGTGTTCATCTTCTCGAAGTTGGCGTTCATGTTCGTCATCTGCTCGAGCGAGCTGAACTGCGCCATCTGGGCGATGAACTCCGTGTCTTCCATCGGGGAGGTCGGATCCTGGTTTGAAAGCTGGGTGATAAGCAGCTTCAAGAAATCGTCCTTTCCCAATGACTGCGACGTTTTGCGCCCGTTCTGCATCAGCGACTTGTTGAAGGTGTCGACCTCCATCCTCAGTTTCGCCTGCTCCTGGGCACTCATCGTTGTGTTAAGCGTGGCTGCGCTTCCGGTATCCATACGTTCTCCTTTCTCTATATAAGCCTGGCTATCAGGCAACTACATCAATCTGATGTCCACGCGCCCCGTAGGCCGCCGCTATCGTCTGGGAAGGAATCTTCTCCTCTCCGTCCGAAAGCCCTCCGAAGGTCTTGCTCGCCAGGAAGCCCTCCTGACCGTTCGCGTTGCCCTGGGCAAAGTGCTGTCCCTGGGCGGAAGTCCCGTCCGAAAGGCTCAGGCTCAGGTTGGCCGCGTCAAAACCACTCTGGCGGAAGGACTGCCTCAGGTTGTCCATGTTCTGGTTGAAGGCCTCGAAAGCCTCCTTGCTGGCAACCACAATCTGCCCTTCAATACCCTTATCGGTAACATGGAGGGTAATCTTTACATTTCCGAGGGCCTCAGGCTTCAGGTTCAGGTTTATGGTCCCGTTGTCGTTGTCGCGGAGGATGATGGACCCTGCCTTGACAAACTCGGGAGCCTGCGCCTGCAGCTGGTTTGCGAGCATGCGCTGGAAGGTGGACCCGTCAGAGGCAGCAGCCTGGTCACTGGTAGAGAGGATTCCCTGCTCAGCAAGCTGCTGCATGCCCTGGTCCTGGTTCAGGTTGAAGCTGATGTCGAGCGTGTTTCCGCTCTGCCTTACGGATTCGGCCTTCAGCTGCACGGGGGCAACCTTCGCGGCCTCCTTCTTTGCATCCACCGACCTGTTGTCTACTATAGTGAAGCGTGACTCCTGCCGTTCGGCCTCCACCTTGGGAGCCGGGGCAAAAGCGTCCTTTGCCCTGCCCTCGCTGCCGTCCTCCGGCCTGCTCTCCCCGCCGGAAGCCTGCTGCATGGCAAGGACGACCTCGGGCTTCTCCTGGACGGCGGCCTCAGGAAGCAGCTCCGGGGCGGCGTCCTCGACATACTCGCCTTCGAGCAGCATGTTCCTGAACGACGGCTCCTTGTCCCCGGAGGAGACCTTCGCGCCCTCCATCTCGGCGGCCTGCAGCTCGCCTGACGTGGCCGCCAGCGTCTCCATGCCATAGGCCGCGAGGGGAAGGTCGATGACCGGCTCGACGTCGGTCACGTCCTCCAGGCTCGCGATGCCCACGTCCATACGGACGGCCATTCCCGACACCTGCTCGACGGGAAGGCCAAAGAGGACCTCCTCGCCTGACGCGGCGTACAGGGCGGCATCGACGTCAAACGCCGGCATATCCTTCCCCTCCTGCATAAGGAAGGGACTGTCCTGTCTTTCTGATTGATTCTCTGTCTGCCTTCCCTTCTTGGTGCGGGAAAGCGCATCCCCTTCGACCGGGGCTGCCTCGCTTTTTACTTCTTCATCAGGGCGGCCTGCGTCCCTGTAGGCAGCCTTCGTCGGCTCCTCCTTGCGGGAGGCGTCCTCAAGCATGGACTTGAAGGATGAAACGGTGCTTTCTTTTCGGCTCGAAGGGTCGGCCGCCTCCTTCTGGGGGGGAAGCGGGTTAAGGCCCTTCAAAAACTGCAATGCCTGCATCGGCAACCTCCGCAAACACCGAAGGATTGCCGGCAGGCCTTAGATCAGTCCAAGGATGTCGGTTTGTTGGCCATCTTACGCTGGATTTCGGCGGCGCGCGCCGGCTCCATCAAAGACAGCCAGTAGGAACCCATTGAACCGGAGCCGGCGTAGAGCGCCTGCTCCTTGCGGAGGACATCGATGATGTCCTGGTCGTCCATCTCGGAAAGAATCTCGACCGCCTTGGTCGGCTGCATTCCGCGCAGGTTCGATACTATTTGCTCGATGTTTGTACTTCTATCATCGTACTTTTTGACTTCATTGTTGAATGTTTTTTCTCGCTCTTCCTGGGCAGCCTGGCGGTCCTCCAGCTCCTGGGCGACCTGGGTGTTGTTCTCCTCCTGCTTGGCTATGTCCGCCTCACGCTTGTCCAGCTCCTCCACCCTCACGTCCAGGGCCTCGAGCCTCTTGGCATAGCGGTCATTGTCCAAGTCAAGCTCCTCCATGTTTCTGGGGGATGAAACGGAAACGGAGGTCTGGGGCTGCAGGCCTATCAGCTTATAGACGGGAGACACCACGTGCTTGGCCTGTATGAGGCCCAGATAGTCGAACCAGATGATGCCGAACACAGCCAGTATCAGTATAAGAATGAGAAGTAATATTGATTTTCCTAAAGCTTTCGCGTGTGACACAACAACACCCCTACCCTTTTTTAAACCTATCGGTCATCTTCAACTATCGGCACGGCGGGGGAGAAACGTAAAAGAAAAAAAGCGAAAGATACGGGATTGCCTCGGAACCGCCAGCGCAGCATCAAGGCAAACCCGAAGTTTTTCGAGCTTCCCATACGCGTTTCCCGCCCTGCCGTGACCGGAGGGCTACTTCTTTATGAGGCCGCCGATTGCCGAACCCAAGGTGATGTCGTTGTCGCAGCTGACGATATCGTAGTAGAGTCCCTTCCTCCTGATGAGGATGTCCTCAAGGTAAGCCTCCACGCGGGAGCGGACCTTGTATGTTTTATAGAAGGAAGTTCCATCGCACAGGAGGCACACGGGCTTGGTCGCATCCCTTCCGCAGCCGCTCTGTATGACGCAGGCAGCGAGGATTGCGGTGGCAAGGCGGGCGCAGCGGTCGACGATCGCGTCCAGCAGCTGGAAAAGCTTCTCGTAGTCCTCCGCCGTCGCGCTCTCGGCTGCCTTGGCCCCCAGGATGGAGCCGGTGGCATAGGGCGCGTGGAGGAAGTTGTCCATCTCAATCTGGCTCAGGCCCTTGACCTGCAGCAGGGACTGGCAGAACTTCTCGCTGAACAGCCCCTCGGCCGCGGCCGCATGGATGGCCTCGTAGCTGAGCGGGCCCATATAGGCGCCGGAACACTGCTTCTCCATGAGGCCGGTACCGGGCTTCTCACTCTTCTTGTCCAAGGATATGTCGAAATCGCTCTTGATGAGGTCGGCGAACTTGCCGCTCTCGCAGACGATGATCTGCCGCTTGAGACCCTTGTAGCGCGCATCCTCGCCCTGGATGTAGGCCCCGTTCATGCCCGTTCCCAGGATGAAGCCCACATAGCTTGAGTAGCGCATGCCGTCCGCCACGGTCGCCGCACCGGCCAGCAGTGCCGCCACGGTATCGTTGAGCAGGGAGATCTTCACGTCCTTCTTCCAGCCGTGCGACTTGAGGGCCTTGGCAAGTTCCTTGCCGATATGGCTGCCGACGACCTCGGGGGCCTTGATCTCCTTGGAAAAGTTGATGAGCACGCCGTCGCCGTCCTCGGTGATCGTCATGGGATAGGAGAAGCAGAAGCCAATCCTGTCCGACTTGTCCTTGAGGTGCTCCAGGTTCTCGGCAAACTTGTCAAAGAAGTCCTTCTTGGAAAGCTCCCCCTCGGTGCCGGGCATGCGGGTCTTCTCCATGAAGTCTATGGAAGGCTTGCCCTTGCTGTCAAAGCTGACCAGGCAGGAACGGAAGTTCGTTCCGCCCGCGTCGATCACGATGACGCTCTCCCCGTCCGGCCCCTTGTCCGGAGGGTTGCAGAAGGTCCGGATCATGTCCTCTCCGGCCTTGCGTCCAGAAAGCCCCTCGTTCATGTCAAAGAGGAGGGCATCCACCACCGTGTCGATGTCCTGGTTGACGGGAAAATTGTGCCGGCCCAGGAAGGCCGCTACTGCTGTATTCATTTGGAAAGCTCCTTGGAAGCGTCGCCGATGCAGAATCTGCGGCGACGACGTTTCCGACCATTATAGCATAAC
>CAMJAJ010000206.1 GCA_946403565.1 uncultured Treponema sp.
GGCAAGACCGTCCGCGTGTTCATAGACAGCCAGTACGTCAAGAACGGCATAACGAGCTGGATCGCAAACTGGAAGCGCAACGGCTGGAAGACCGCCGCCAAGAAGCCGGTGCTGAACCGCGACCTCTGGGAGGCCCTGGACGCGCTCGCCTCCTCCCTGTCGGTGCAGTGGGTCTGGGTGAAGGGCCACGCCGGGGTCAAGTACAACGAGGTCTGCGACCAGCTGTGCCAGAAGGAAATTGCAAAATTCGAATAAACGTGCTAGGATGGGAGAATGTCTAAGCACCCCTTCTCCCGCCTGCATTCCGTAATCATCTGCCTCATGCTGCTTGTCCCCGTCCGGGCCTTCTGCCAGGAGGGGGTGGCCGGCCTGGACTTCTGGGGCGAAGGCAGCCCCGACGAGCTGTCGCAGGCAATCACCGAACAGATGACGAACGAGGAGCTGCTGGCGCAGGTCTTCATGTTCGGCTGGGCAGGGACGGAACCGAGCAGCCTGCTCAAGCGCTGGGTCACGGAGCGGGGTCTTGGCTCTGTCAAGGTCTTCGGCTGGAACACGGACGACATACACAGCGTGGCCCGCTCCATCAGGACCCTGCAGGAGGAGTCGCTCAAGGGACGCTTCAGGATTCCCCTGTTCGTCGCGACCGACCAGGAGGGCGGCTGGATCCGCCATGTGAAAGGCGAGACACAGATGACCCCCGGCAACATGGCCATCGGGGCATCCGGCTATCCGGTGGACGCCTATTACTCCGGCTACTACATCAACAGGGAGATAAAGGCCCTGGGCATAAACATAAACTTCGCGCCGGTCGTGGACCTGTACACGGACCTGCAGTCATCGGTCATAGGCCCCCGCTCCTTCGGCTCCGACCCCCAGAAGGTCAGCATCCTTGCGGAGGCGTTCGCCAAGGGCTGCATGGACGCGGGCGTCATCCCCACCGCCAAGCACTTTCCCGGACACGGCGACACCAGCCTGGACAGCCACGGCAAGCTGCCCGTCATAGACATTGACGAGGACACCTGGCGGCGGCGGGAGCTGGTCCCCTTCAAATTCCTCATAGCGAACAAGATACCGGCCATCATGAGCGGCCACCTCGCCTTTCCCCGCGTGCAGGGGGACGGCACCCCCGCCTCCCTGTCCCGGAAGTTCCTCACCGACATACTGCGCGGGGAGCTGGGCTACGAGGGGCTCATCATCACCGACGACATGATGATGAACGGGGCCACCGAGTACGCCGGGGGACTTGCCCGGGCGGTGGGCATGGCGATAGACGCCGGCAACGACATCGTGATCTCCTCCAGCACGCCGGGCCTAGGCGAACGCCTGTGGACGGACAACCTGGCCAAGATGTCCAGCTCCCCGGAGTTCAAGGCCAGGGTGAAGGATGCGGCCAGGCGCATACTCAAGGCCAAGCTGGAGTACTTCAAGGGGAAGGATCCGGCCCCCCTCTTCCCCAACGAGAACAAGATAGGCGAGTCCATTCCTGACAAGGAGGGGGAAAAGTTCTTCCTGGAGCAGGCCTGCCGCGCCGTAACCGTCTACAAGGGAGCGGACACCCTGCCCTACAAGCCCAAGGAAGGCGAGCGGGTCCTCATCGCGGGGCCCTTCATCTCGCTCTACGAGGAGGGCAAGCGGCGCTACCCCACGGCGACCACCTTCCACTACAGCTACGAGCTTGCCGCGGACCGGTCCAACTACGACGAGTGGAACGCGACCAACTTCGCCAACGTGGCCAGGAACTTCGACACCATCATCATAAACGTCTGGGACGAGCACACGGCCAACATCTGCCGACGGATCCGCCACATGGGCAAGAAGGTCATCATCCTCTCGATCATGTCCCCTGTCTACGTGATGGACGGCTTTGACTGGGTGGACGCGATAATCTGCGGCTACAGCTACTCGGACTACTCCTTCAAGGCCCTCTTTGCCGTCCTTTCCGGGGAAATAAAGGCGGACGGCGTGCTGCCGCTGTAAGGCCCCCTCTCACTGGACATCAGGAAGCCCAGTTTCAAAAGTCCGCTGGACTTTAGTCCGTCAGACGTTAGTCTGCTTGGACTTTTGAAACTGCCTCATCTCAGGATCCGATTTCTTTTGAAACTGACACATCATTTATGAAGGCCTTTAAAATAAAAAAGACCGGCCTTTCGGCCGGCTGCCCATCAGGCAACCGGGCGTAAATGGGTGGGAGGGGATAAAATTCTACGCCCGGTATATTATGTATCGGTGGAAGTGCTGTTTTCTTGAATCAAATTTGGGAACGGGGGAAGCCGCCCCACGGCAAGGCCGCCCCGCCCTGAAAACGGCTGCCACCGCCCCACGGCAAGGCTGTCCCGACCTAGGCCGGGCGCTCACTCCTCGCTGACGGAGGCGTCGATGTTCAGGGCGACCGTATAGCTGTGCCCGTTCACGATGTCCACCTGCTTGCTTATCTCGTAGCCGCCCAGAACAAAGCGGAAGCTGTGCCTGCCCTGGTCCAGCTTGAGCGGCTTCTTGGGGTCCTCCACCTTCGTGCCGTCGCAGTAGGCCTGCGTCCCGACAGGCAGGGCAAGGCGGACCGCGGGGGTTATGTCGCGCATCTTGATCTCAAGGTCCACGACCTTTGCCTGGGCCACGGTCACGGTGCGCACCTCGTTGCGGTAGCTGCCCGAGACCACGCTGATGTCGTGTATGCCGGGGCTGACGGATATGCCGCCGCCTTCCAGCTTGACCTCCTGCCCGTCAATGAAGATGTCCGTGTCCTTGAGCTGCTCCCCCTCCGGCGGCAGCAGGGTTATGTTCAGCCGCCCCTTGTTGATGTAGATGGGTTTGACCGTGATCTCAAAGGTGGACTGTTCCAGCGTGGGAGGGGCGACCCGGGAGGCCATCTGCAGGCGGACAAAGACCTTGCCGTTCTTGAAGTCCGGGATGTCGTCTATGTAGACGGAATAGGCGTCCTGCTTTATGCTGTTCTCCCGGGAAAGGGGAAGCTTTATGCTCAGGCTCAAAAGGTCGCCAAAGGTACCCACCGTAGTCCGCTTGCCCCGGTAGTCGGTGCGGTTCTCGGTCGGCTCGGGCTTGACCCCGTTGTAGAGCGCCCATGAAACCGAATCCATCCACTGCGCGACCTCGGCGGGAACCTTGAACAGGATCTCCACCCCCTCTATGAAGGACCTGTCCTCGGGCAGGGAAATCACGATCGCGTCGTTCGCCTGGGCAGAGACGGTCTGGGGCGCGCCGTCCGCGGGAATGGAAAGCATCCAGGTCTGGTTGACCTTGAACATTTCCGCCCCGGCCTGGAAAAGGAAGAGAGTATATAATAGAAGGAAAATCGAAAAGACCCTGACCCTACGGCCGGTCCTGCCAGCTTCTGCCCCCATGATTTACTATTATAAATCAAAGTGCAGGATATTGCTAGAGGAAAATAACGCCCCGGGCAAAGTCCAGTTGCCCAAAAACGCATGAAGCCGCCCGGACAGAAACCGGGCGGGCCCGGACAGAAACCGGGCGGGCCCGGGCAGGATCCAGAAGGGCCGGGGGACGGCCCCTAGAAGCTGGTGAAATTGCCGAAGAAACCGGAGGCGGAAGCCTCCTCCCCGGCCGCCTTCAGGTGGTCAATGCAGCCCAGCTGCTGGACACGGAAGACCACCTCGCCGCCTATGCGCTCCTCCGCGCCAAGCACGGTGACCGAGGTCGGGGCGACAAAGAAGCCCTGCCAAAGCTGGAGGGGGCTGCATCCCACCAGGTGGGAGATGATGGCGAACATGGACCCCAGGTGGCAGACGAACACCAGGTTCCTGCCGTCACAGTCCTTCTGGCTGGGCATCAGGTGCTCCTTGTAGCCCCCGTCATCGTAGTCGGTGTGGGGCAGGCAGTTGTATATGGCACTGTCAAAGTCCAGGCGGTTGTAGTCGTACTGCGCCATCAGCGCGTCAAACGACGTGCACACGTTCCTGTAGAACCTGCCTATCTTTCCCTTCTTTGCCCAGGATATTTTTTCCCATGCGTTG
>CAMJAJ010000207.1 GCA_946403565.1 uncultured Treponema sp.
AAGCGTCCATCTTGTCCTCCACCTTTGAACAATGGCGCAACGGACGTCGCCAATTAGACGATGTTCTCATCGGGGGCTATTGCATCAAACAAAGCACCATCAAATAACGCGCATAATGAAAACGCTTCTACATATAATCCTCGCTGCCGTCCTCTTTGTGGCCGCCCTGCTGCTGGAGAAGCTGTTCAACTTTGACAATGATGCGGACCACAGCCGTTTCCTCATGGTCCGCGGAGCCTCCCTCGCGCTCTACTTTGCGGCCTACATGCTGACCGGCTTCGGTGTCCTGCGCGAGGCGGTGGAGAACCTCTTCCACGGCAAGTTCTTCGGCGAGGAGTTCCTGATGGCCGTCGCGACGGTCGGTGCAATCGTTCTCGGTGAATACTCGGAGGCGGTAGCGGTCATGCTGCTCTTCCAGGTCGGTGAGTTCCTGGAGGACAAGGCCGTTGACCACTCCCGCAGGTCCATCTCCTCGCTCGTGGACATACGGCCTGACAGGGCGTCCGTAAAGCGCGGGGACACAGTGGAGGAAGTGCTCGCCGCCGATGTCAGGATAGGCGACATCATCCTGGTGAAGCCCGGCGAGCGGATACCCCTGGATGGCAAGGTCGTCGGCGGCAGCTCCTTCGTGGACACCTCGGCGCTGACGGGCGAAAGCGTGCCGCGCGAGATCCTCATGGGCGACAGGGTGCTGTCAGGCTATGTCAACAGGGACGGCGTAATAGAGATTGAAGTGGAAAAGGCGTTCTCCGACAGCACGGCAAGCCGAATCCTGGAGCTGGTCGAGCATGCGCAGGGGAGGAAGGCCACGACGGAACGCTTCATAAAGCGATTCGCCCGAGTCTATACCCCGGTCGTGTGCCTGCTTGCCCTCCTGCTTGCCGTCGTTCCGCCGCTTGTCCTGACCGCGACGGGTCATGGCGGAACGGACGTGGGCGGCCTGTGGCACACCTGGGTCTACCGTGCGCTGGAGCTGCTCGTCGTCTCCTGCCCCTGCGCCCTGGTCATCTCGGTTCCGCTCAGCTTCTTTGCGGGACTTGGGCTGGCTTCCTCCCGGGGAATCCTTATCAAGGGCTCCAACTACATAGAGGCCCTCAGCAGGACCAAGACCCTTGTGTTCGACAAGACGGGGACTTTGACCAAGGGGGTATTCGAGGTGACGGCGGTGCACCCGGCGGCCCCGGATAGGATCGGCAAGGAGGAGCTGCTGGCCCTTGCCACCCATGCCGAATACTATTCGACCCACCCGATTTCCCGCTCGCTCAAGACGAGCCACCACTGCCCGGTATGCGACCGGCTGCTCATCAGTACGGCGGACGGCTCTAGTGCGAAGGAGATAAGCGGCCGCGGGGTGCGGACGGTGCTGGACGGCAGGACGGTCGTCGCAGGAAACGCCGCCTTCATGCAGGAGGAGGGGGTGCGCGGCCTGGCTCCCTGCCCGGAGAAGGATAGCGGCACGATAATCCACGTCGCGGTGGACGGCGAGTATGCGGGCCACATCGTCATAAGCGACGTGATCAAGGAGGATTCCGCCAGCGCGGTCAAACGGCTCCGCTCGCTCGGTGTGGAGCAGGTCCTCATGCTGACGGGGGACGGCGAGGAGGCCGCGCGGCAGACCGCGGACCAGCTCGCGCTCGACGGCTGCTTCTACGGGCTTCTGCCCCAGGACAAGCTTGCCAAGGTTGAGGAGCTGATTGCTGGATACAAAGGAAAGAAGTCCTGCGTCGCCTTCGTCGGCGACGGAATAAACGACGCGCCTGTCCTGACCCGCAGCGATGTGGGCATGGCGATGGGCGGCATCGGCAGCGATGCGGCCATAGAGGCGGCTGATGTCGTGATAATGGATGACAGGCCGGGTCGCACTGCGGATGCTATCCTCACCAGCCGCCAGACCATGGCCAACGTGTGGCAGAACGTCTTCTTCTCGCTCGGGGTCAAGGTCCTGATAATCGTCCTGTGCTCGCTCGGACTTGCCAACATGTGGCTCGCGGTGTTCGGCGACACCGGCGTGACCCTGCTGGCCGCGCTCAACAGCATGCGGCTGCTCAGACGCAGGAAGTGACGCCACGGTACCTGCCGCGGCGGCATATACGGGGGCTGGGGCATACCAGCTCCGGCCGTCGCTCTTTGATGAGTCAGCACGGTGCGGCCGCGGCGAGCATACTGTTTCCGGCCGTTGTTGCTGAAGACGGCCTGCCTGCCGCGGCTCGTAATTTCCCGTTATTAACCCTCGGAATAACAGGAAAATATGGCCTGCGCGGGGAAAAGTGCGATATATTATACGAAAGGCATCGTGAAAAACTTCGGTTTTTCGGGATGCTCCTGACTATGCATGGGGCAGTTCCGTAAGGTCCGTCCGGACGTTTGCAGCTGCCTCTTTACTTGAACCGAGGTGAATATGACTAAGACAGCACGTTCCATAGCGTCCTTCATGCTTGCAGTGGCGGTCCTTTCAGGACGCGGGGCGACCATTGCCGCCGCCCCCACCGACACGAATCCTACGGACCGTCCCCTTCCGCCTCCGGGAGCCCCGGATGGCGGTCCGGGAGGCCCCGGGGGTATGGCCCCGGCAAGCAAGCCGGCAAAATACAATGCGGTCACGACATATTCGAAGGGCCAGGTAGAAAGCAGCAAGAAGTTTTCCTCCAGGGGCAAGGACGAGAACGCCATACTCGTCACGGACGAGGCGTTTGTCGCGCTCGAAGACGCCAGCATAACGCGCAAGTCCGCATCTTCCACCGGCGGCGACAGCGCGTCGTTCTACGGGGTGGGGGCGGCGGCCCTCGTGACGGGCGGCCAGCTGTACATACAGGACAGCACTGTTTCGACCGATGCGAAAGGCGGAGCGGGGGTATTCTCCTACGGTGATGGAGAGGCATACGTCGCATACACGACGATCACGACCAAAAAGGATACGTCCGGCGGACTCCACGTGGCGGGGGGCGGTAAGCTCTATGCCTGGAACGTGAGCGTTGACACCAAAGGCGAGTCCTCGGCGGCAATCCGCAGCGACCGGGGTGGCGGCACGATGGTCGTGGACGGCGGCAGCTATACGTCGAACGGAATCGGTTCGCCAGCAATTTACTCCACGGCAGACATCACCGTACGGAAGGCGACGCTCACCGCCAACGGGAGCGAGGCCATCTGCATAGAGGGGTTGAATTCCATCAGGCTCTTCGACTGCAATCTGTCCGGGAACATGAAGGACCTGAGCCAGAACGACTGCACCTGGAACGTCATACTCTACCAGAGCATGTCTGGCGACTCCGAGATAGGGAACAGTACCTTCGAGATGCAGGGTGGCAAGCTGACCTCACGGCATGGCGGAATGTTCTACAGCACCAATACGGAATCCACCTTCATACTGAAGAATGTCGAGATTGAAAACCTCGGGGTGAATGATTTCTTCCTCAAGGTGACGGGAAACACAAACCAGCGGGGCTGGGGCAGGAGCGGGGCCAATGGTGCGGACACCAAGTTCACTGCGATACAGCAGAATATGGAAGGCGACGTCATATACGACAGCATTTCCAACCTGAACTTCTACATGACGGATGAAAGCACGTTCAAGGGGGCATTCATCGATGACGAGAAGGCCGCGGGAAATGGCGGCGACGGAAAGGCGAACCTTGCCATTGACTCCACGAGCAGATGGATCGTCACCGGCGACAGCAGGCTGACGAGTCTTTCCTGTTCCGGGCAGATTGTTGACAAGAACGGCAATACCGTTTCGATAGTCGGTACGAACGGCAGGACCTATGTGAAGGGGAACAGCAAGTATACCATCACCGTGACAAGCTATGACACGGCGGGCGATGTTTCCTCCGCCTCCAAGACAAGTTCCTGGAAGGACTACGAGCAGGATACGAGTTTCCTGCAGCGGTGACTCACGGATATGCCTGCTGAACTTCCGCACCCAGCAGGCCTCCGTCCCGTCGCATTCCTTGCTGTACCGGTCGCCTTAGGC
>CAMJAJ010000208.1 GCA_946403565.1 uncultured Treponema sp.
GGCGGATGATGCAGACCCGGCAGACGCCATACAGCTGCCCCCCATCGGAGACGACGACCCCAGCGAAGGAGGAACGACAATATGAAAAAGAACAAGGGGCTTGCGGTATTCATCGCGATAATCATCCTCGCGGTCGCCCTTTCGGTATTCAGGATAGCATTCGGCCACAGGGCGGAGCCGGTGGAAGACAGCGGCACGGTCGTAACCCAGACGGTGTTCAAGGACTTCCCGAACTTCGACTTCTCATTCGGAAGCAAGAAGAAGACCTCCCCCAACCACCCCTACATCGCCCGGGTCTACATCACCGGCACGATACAGGAGGCCGGAGAGACCTACAACCAGGAGTGGCTCCTCGGCACGATAGACGACCTTGAGGAAGACAAGAACAACCTCGCCATCGTCCTCTACGTCGACTCGCCCGGAGGAAGCGTCTACGAGTCGGACGGGGCCTACCTGCGTCTGCTCAAGTACGCGGAGAAAAAGCCCGTCTACGCATATTTCGCCTCCATGGCGGCAAGCGGCGGCTACTACATCAGCTGCTCGTCCAAGTACATCATGGCAAACCGCAACTGCTGGACGGGAAGCATCGGGGTCATCGCGGGACAGTTCATAGACCTCACCGGCCTGATGGAAAAGTACGGAATCAAGTCCAAGACCATACACTCCGGCAGGAACAAGACGATGGGAAGCTACGACGAGCCTTTCTCCAAGGAGCAGCAGGACATCATGCAGGCCCTCTGCGACGAGTGCTACGAGCAGTTCACGGGAATCGTCGCAAAGAGCAGGAAGCTCCCCATCCAGGAGGTCAAACGCCTTGCGGACGGCAGGGTCTACACCGCGAAGCAGGCCAAGGCGAACAAGCTGATCGACGAGGTGGGCAGCTGGGAAGAGCTGCTCGACGTGATAGCGGCGAAGGAGTTCGAGGACGTGTACTACGAAGTGGTGGACTACAGCTACCAGCCGGAGCAGAGCCTCTACAAGTACCTGATGGGTATCGCGGATAAGCTGGGGTCGGCACGGGCGGAAGGCTCCGCCGGACTGCCGAACGCCATCCAGAAGATGATCGAGCCGGACATACGCTATCCGGCCTTCCTATACCGGGAGTAGCTCCTTCAGGGTCCGCGAGAGCTGCGGCAGGCTGAGGGGCTTGCGGTAGTAGCGCACGACGCCAAGCTCCATGCACCGGCTTTCCACCAGCTCGTCCTCCAGCGCGGTAACGACGATGACGGAGGGGCTGCCGAAGGAAAGGGGGCTCTCGCTGATGTTGCGGCAGATCTTCACGCCATCCACGCCCGGCAGGTCCAGGTCCAGCACGACCACCTTGGGCTTGAGCGAGGCCATCTTGGACCCGGCCTCAAAGCCGTCGTAGGCCTGGTGCAGGTCCAGGTCCCCGTCCTGGGACTTGAGGTAGCTGCATATCACGTCGTTGAAGGCCTTGTCGTCGTCCACGACGAGCACCGTCCTTCCGTTCTGAGGCTCCTTGGGCTTCAGGCTCTCCAGCAGCTTGGGCGGAACGTTCATGTTGTTCCGCCGCATGAAGTCCACGAGGTCATCGGGATAGACCCGGTACTGACCGCCCGGGGTCGTGAACGCCTTGAGGGAACCCTTGCGTATCCAGTTGATTGCAGTCTGATTCACCACGCCGCATATCTTCGCGGCCTCCATCGCGGAGAAGACGACGGGCTTTTCAATGTCGGAATCCCGGCCCATAGCTGTCAGCCCTTCCTCCCCAGCTCCACTGACCTGGCGTAGGCGGCGGTTGCGGCCTCAATCACCGTTCCACGGAAACCGGCCCGCTCCAGGGCGGCCACGGCCTCAATCGTCGTTCCGGCAGGGGAGCACACCGCATCCTTCAGCTCGCTTATGCTCCGCGCGTCCCGCATCGCCATGACCGCCGCCCCCTTGAGGGTCTGCGCGGCATAGACATAGGCCTGCTTGCGGGGAATGCCGAATTTGACGGCGGCATCCGCCAGGGCCTCTATGAACATGAAGGCATACGCGGGGCCGGAACCGGAGACCGCCGTGACCCCGTCCATCATCTTCTCGCTGACGCACTCCACCCTTCCCGCCGTCTCCAGCAGGGCGACCACCAGCTTCAGCTCGTCATCGCTCACGGCCGCGGAGGCGCAGAGGGCCGTCATGCTCTCCCCGTAGACCGCGGGCAGGTTCGGCATCATGCGCAGCAGGTGGGGGCTCACGAAGCTTCCGTCAGGGGCAGAAAGGCCGGAGCCCTCCACGTAGCCCTGCAGGGATGAGAGGGTGACACCGGCGGCCATGGAGACGATCAGCAGCGGCCTGTTGAACGCGCTCCGAATCTCCTCCATGACGCTCTTGACGAAGGAGGGCTTCACCGCGATGAAGAGGATGTCGCTGTTCTCCGCAACGGCCAGGTTCGTCTCGCAGGAACGGGCGTCGCCGCCCGAGGACAGGTCGGAGAGCGAGCCGACGAAGGACTCGGCCTTGGAGTAGTGTCCCGAAGAGACAAAGAGATGCACGTCAAGCGAGGAGGCCGCGATCGCCCGGACCACGGCGCCCCCCATGGTTCCGCAGCCGATGCAGCCTATCCGTTTTCCAGCGACCTTCAGACCGTTCAAATTGTTCACAGTGCTCAAACCCTCCTTACCGATTCTAAAGGGCATCTCTAAAAACTCGCTTTCAGCGGTTTTTAGAGGATGCTGCCGAGTCGTAAGTCGCTATAATAGCGCGACTTACGACATCGCATTTTCAGAGTTACCTCGAAAAAACTGAAGTTTTTCGAGGTTCCCTAAAGCAAATCTTGCAACTGGCTCAGCTATTCCAGGCGTGCTGCGAGCGGGGTCCCTCCAAAGATAAGGTAGCGGCTCGCATACATCTTAAAGTAATCATCGTCCGTCAGCGTGTAGGACTTGACGTTCCGGCGGGCCGTATCCGCAGGCTCCTCGCCTCCGCCGTCCAGCAGGGTCATGGTGCCGTACTCCCGGATTCCGGCCTCGGCGTTGCCCCTGGGGAAGATGTCCAGCTCCATGTCGTCATCCCACTCGAACTCGGGGCTGAAGGCCTCCGAGACCTTGCAGTGAATGAAGGCCGCGTTGTCGAAATCCTTCCCGGTGGAAAGCTTCCCCAGGCCCGCGGTCCGGTAGACGTAGAGGGAGCTCTTCTTCCGCTTTTCGCCGGTAAAACTGCAGCCGCTAAAGATGAAGCCCTTCTTTCCCGCATCCGTCCTGCTCTTGACCGCATAGCCATTGTAGTCGCCCCGGTTGTCGCTCCTGACGTGCACGGTGCAGCCCTCCAGGACGCAGATGTCCGGCTCGCCGTACACGATGTCGGTGTCGCCCTCCACGTGGCAGCCCAGGAACCAGGAGTAGCCGCGCACGAATATGGTGTTCTGCCTTCCAATGAAGGCCATGCCCTCAGCCTTGAGCGTGCCGGACGTATTGTCCCAGACGAACGCCTCCGCGCTGTCCGGCTTGGTGTTCTCCGTCTGCACGGACTTCAGGTGCGTGTTCTCCACCGTGAAATTCCTGAGTGTGACGTTCGTGGCGTTGGGACCGAAAAAGAATATGGAGCGGTTCTCCCGCCCCTTGCGGAAGGCCTCGCAGTTGTCAGCCTGTATGATGCAGTCGGAGGCAGCCCCCTGGGCACCCTCCATGATGAGGGGGTTCGACATATTGTACCGTATGCTCTCCCGGTAAATCCCAGGCCCCAGCACAAGATGAAACGACGTGTCCTTTTCCACGGCCCCGGTCATGACCATCTCATGCATGCGCTTGAAGGCAGCCGTTATGGCACCGGGAGACCGTGCGTTTACAGTTAACTCTAGCATAACGCGGGGGATTGTATCATTTTTTCCGATGTTGTTCAAATGCCCCGAGCCAGTTTCAGCAGGCGGGAGCAGATGGCGGCGGAAGAAATACGGACGCAGGCAGATTGGTGCGGGAGAAATGCGGGAGCTGATGGCGGCGGAAACAAAAAAACTACCCGCCGGCA
>CAMJAJ010000209.1 GCA_946403565.1 uncultured Treponema sp.
CAGCCTGTCGTAGCGCACGCCCATGTAGAAGGCCTGCACCCAGGGGCGGACGATCATGCGGTTGCGGGCCGCGACGGTGTTGCGGTAGGAACCGAAGAAGTAGATGCGGTAGGGGCGTTCCTTCACCGGCTTGTATTCCATGAAGTTCTGCTCAAAGTGCGAAGGATAGAACATAGGGCACACGACGTCCACGTAGTTGCAGAACAGCTCCACGTCCTGGCCCGTCCTGGTGCCGGACCGGTACCAGCCGTTGGCCCCGTAGATGTCTATGCCGATGGGGGCCTGGATGTTCTCCCGCGCGTAGCGCAGGAAGGACAGCAGCGCGCTCTCCTTGTCCATCCCCTCGTCCTTCCAGCGGAAGGAGATGTTGCCCATGTTCTTGCCGTCGGTCGGGAAACGGATGTAGTCGAACTGGATCTCGTCAAAGCCCCGTGCGACCAGCTCCTTGGCTATCTCTATATTGTACTGCCAGACCTCCTCGCTGTAGGGGTCCACCCAGTTCTCATCGTAGTAGACGGTCTTCTTGGGAAGGGGCTGCCCCTCCCCGTCCAGCATGACGTTGCCGTTCTCGTCCAGCACGTCCTCCTCGCCGCGCACACCCACCCAGGGCTTCTTGTTGCGCCAGTCCCAGGCCGCGTACTTGCCGCCCCCGTAGGAGGCGAGGTTCTTGTCCTTGAACACGACGATGCGGGCTATGAGGTAGATGCCCTCCTTCTTCATCTCGCTGACGAAGTTCTCCACATCTATCTTGTACATGGTGACGGACCCCTTCGCCTTGAGCAGCTCGCTCTCCGGCTGGAAGCGGAGCAGGCCGTAGTCGTCCTTCATGTCCACGACGAGCGCGTTCAGCCCGTTGTCCCTGCTGAGCCGCTTGTACTTCTCTATGCCGGTCGCGTTCCTGAGCTGGTAGGCGGAGGCATACAGGGCCTTCTTTCCGTCGGCCACGCCACCGTATTCGGTCTCGGCCCGGTCCGGCCTGAGCAGCCACAGCTCGGACAGCTGGATTGCGGTTCCAAATCCGCTCGCCTGCTGGGGTATGTAGGCGGCGTTGGGCTTTGCCGCAGACTTCAGCTGTGAAATCCAGTTCCTGCTCGCCTCGGGCATGACCGCAAGGGAGCCGGAGTCCAGCGAGAGGGAGGCGACATCCCCAACCGTCACGAACACCAGGTTGCCATTGCTCTGGCACAGGCTGTCTATGGTGTCGGCGGCCTCCTTGCCCTTGTACACGGTGACCGCCCGCCGGTTCTCCCAGTCAAAGCGGTAGACGTTGGGCAGGTAGGAGTTGGCCAGGTATATGTCGGTGTAGAGCTTCCCGTCCGCATCCTTCACCACGACGGGCAGGATGTCGCTCAGCTCGTCCGTCTGGGTCTGGCTGGGCATGATGGCGAGTCCGGCGGACACGTCGACCCATGCAGGCTTGGCAGCGTCCGCCCGGTAATAGGAGAAGCCGTAGATCGAATGGGCCATAAAGACGACCAGCTCGCTGCCGGTCACCTCGCCCGCCTTGTTGTAGGTCTTCATGTGGGCGCAGGCGACCGCCTTGATGCCCGGCGTGTAGCGGCTCGTGGAGCCGATGGAGATCCAGCTTTCCGCCCCGTCGCGCGACAGGTACACCGCGTCCTTGGTCGCCGTCACGAGGATGTTCTCGTCAAAGGGGTCAACCGCCAGGTCCTTGAGGATCTGCACCTGCCTGGTGAGCGTCTTCTGCTCGCCATCATAGGATTTCACCGTCAGGAAGGGAAGGCCCGTATTGCACTCCCGGAAACTGGTCAAATCGCTGGACTTCACGATTCCCCGGTCACCGAGCAGGTACCAGCAGTTCGCCGTGCGGAGGATCTGGTTGACGGACCCGCCGGTCCAGAGGGGCTGCCTGCTCCCGGAGGAGAGGAGCTTGTACAGGCCGTCGTCGGTCCCGATGATGACCGGCTCGGTCTCGGAAGCGGACTTCAGGTTGCTGGGGATTCCCGAGGGAAGCCGGTAGAGGGGTTTGGTCTGCGCGTTGGCCGGGAAGGGCCTGATTCCGATGGATATATATAGAAGGAAAATCGCGGGTAAGGCGACGTTCAAAGCGTATTTTGACAGAGATTTTCGCATATCTTGATAATCGGCAGTCCGCCGCCTCCTATTTAGGGAACAACGAGGCGAGCGGCAAGATTACAGGGCGGCGGAAATGGGGCTGGCCCGCGCCTGGGGCGGTGGAAGCAGCCCCCTCCAGGTGAGACGGAAGCTGGCGTCACAGCCGCGCCGCCCTGTCCGCCCTGGGGCGGCAACGGCGCTGGCCCGCGCTCAGTCCGTGTACAGGCGGACCTTCTCCTTGCGGCCGCGCAGCTCGGCCTCGGCCACGAAGTTCAGCTCCCTGCCCAGCAGGTCGGCCGTACTCTGCGAGATGAGCAGGTCCCTGCCGTAGACCTTGCACTGGCCCTCGATGCGGCTGGCGGTGTTCACGGTGTCGCCGATGACGGTGTACTCCATGCGGCTGGCCGCCCCGATGTTCCCCGCGAGCACAGGGCCGGAGTGCAAGGCTATTCCGAAGCGTAGCTGAGGAAGCCCACGCCCGGCGAAGCTCGTGTTCATGCGGACCAGCTCCTCCCGCATCGCACAGGCGGCGGCAAACGCGTCCCGGGCGTGGGTCCGGCAGGGCACCGGCGCGCCGAAGAGGGCCATGACCGCATCCCCGATGTACTTGTTGATCACCCCGCCGTGGCTGGCGATGCATTTTTCCAGCCCCGTAAAGTATTCGTTCAGGAGGGTGACGACATCGCCCGGCTTCATCGTCTCGGACAGGCTGGTGAAGCCCCGTATGTCGCAGAACATCACCGTGACGTCGAGCGTCTGCCCGCCCAGCTCCACGTTGCCTTCCAGCAGGTAGTCCCGCACCTGGGGGGTCACCAGCTTGCCGAAGGTGTCGCGGATGAACTCCTTCTCCTTGAGCGAGGAGGCCATCTCGTTGAACGCGTCGCCGAGCACACCCAGCTCGTCGTTGGAGCATATCAGCGTCCGGCAGTCGTAGTCCCCGGTGGAGATCCTGTTGGCCGCCCCAGTGAGCTTTTTCAGCGGCCGCTGGAACAGGCGGGACAGGAGGAGCGTCAGCACCAGGCCCAGGACGAGCAGCAGGAGGACAAACGCAAAGTCCTTGTAGCCGTCCAGCTCCATTCCGTAGCGTTTGACGCAGAAGAGGCGGATCCCCATGAACGCCGTGGGGAACACCGCGGCGGAGAAGAAGTAGAAGAGGAACATGCTCCGTATGGAGGACAGGGACAGCCGCTCCGTATCGGAGATCTTCCCCTCGGGGTACAGGGATGGCAGCACGACGCTCCTGTTCAGGGTCTCGAGCGTGAAGTATATCAGCGTGAAGGAGAAGGTCGCGAGGAAGCAATGGGAGGTCACCGAGGAGATCAGCGAGAAGGCGATGCGCACCCCCGCCGTAGACTTCAGATACAGCAGGACCGTCGTCTCTATCAGGCAGCTGCACATCCAGCCGGAGGTGCCCCTCAGCGCGAAGGCACCTGGCAGGTTCACCTGTATCTGCACATGCCGCCTGTCATCGGGCGGAAAGCGCAAGACAGGATTGACGTAGAGGGCGCAGAGCAGGAACGGAATCCCGTAGGCCGCCACGCTGCCCAGGCCTTCCAGCAAAAAAGAATGCCGTGCGATGAATTCCCGCTGCAGGGCACAGGTCTCCGAGTCCAGCATGACAAAGCTGGATATGCCGCTCGACAGCACGGCCAATACATTGGCCACAATACAGATGAGCCCATAGAAGATGCTGTGCCAGCGGAGGAAGAGGTCCTTCAGCTTTCTGGCGCCGCTAAGCATCCTGCCTCCCGGCGGCCTGCTCCGTTCCCGCACGGGGACTTCCGTTCGGCACAAGTATGGTCATGTGCATCCTCCTGATTTTATTGAGTATACTGCAAAGCCCAGGCCTTTTGCTAGGGGCATCGCGCG
>CAMJAJ010000210.1 GCA_946403565.1 uncultured Treponema sp.
GTCCTTCACGCCGAAGCGCTGCTCCTCGTCGATAATCATCAGTCCCAGGTCCTTGTACACGATGTCCTTCTGGATGATCCGGTGGGTCCCGACGAGTATGTCCACCTTGCCCTGCGCCAGGGCCGCGATGACCTTCTTCTGCTCCGCCGGGGGCACGAAGCGCGAGAGCATGGCGATGTGGACGGGAAAGTTCTTGAAGCGCTCCATGCAGCTTTCGTAATGCTGCTCGGCGAGTATGGTTGTCGGGGCCAGGAAGGCGACCTGCTTTCCTCCCATGACGGCCTTAAACGCGGCCCGCATGGCGACCTCGGTCTTTCCGTAGCCGACGTCCCCGCAGAGCAGGCGGTCCATGGGAACGGCCTTCTCCATGTCGGCCTTGATCTCCCGTGCGGCCTCTATCTGGTCGGGCGTGTCCTCGTAGGGGAACGCCGCCTCGAAGGCCGTCTGCCACTCGCCGTCCTTGGGGAACGGGAAGCCACGGGAAGCCTGCCGCTTGGAATAGAGGTCGATGAGCTTCTCTGCCATCTCCTCCACCTTCTGCTGGACCCTGCTCTTGCGGTTCTTCCAGCTCTTGCTGCCGATGCGGTCCAGCTGGGGCCTCCCCCCCTCGCTTCCCAGGTAGTGCTGGACCATGTTCACCTGCTCGATGGGGACAAAAATGAAGTCCTCGTCCGCATACTCAAGCTTTATGTAGTCCCGCTCCGTGCCAAGGGACTTCACCCGCTCTATGCCCTTGAAGCGGCCGATTCCGTAGTTGACATGGACCACGTAGTCCCCGGGGTTCAGCTCCACGAAATTGTCTATGACGCGGGACTTGGCCCGCCGTATGGAGGCAGGGGCCGCCTTCCTGCGCCCGAAGATCTCGTTCTCCTGGATGACCAGGATTCGCTCGTCCTCCACCGAGAAGCCTTCCGTCAGGGAGAGGGCCTCCACCTTCACTCCCCCGGAACCGTCCTCGGTGAAATCCTTGAGCAGCTCGCCCACCCGCAGCGCCTGGTTGGGGTTGTCGGCGAAGACAAAAATGCGGTAGCCGGCCTGCCTGAGGGAGGCAATCGTCTCCTTCAGGTAGTTTATGTTGCCCAGGAAGCTCTGGGAGCTTTGGCTCGGAATCTCCAGCTCGGATTTCGCCAGTTCCGCGGCAGTACCAACGGCCATATCGTTTCCGATAGTACGGAAAAACATACTGTTTGGAACGGAACGGATGGTTGACTCGAAGTCCAGGAGCATGGCCTTGGGCTGGAGGACGGGCAGCCGCTGCCGCGCGAGCCGGTACGCCGAGGCAAACTCGTTGGAAATCATCTGGACGGCGTTCATGAGCCGGTCGAAGTCCATGAAGAAGACAGGAGTTTCTTCCATTATATAATCCATCAGGCTGAACTTCCTGCCCCAGATGTTTCCGTAGAAGAGCTCCTCGCCCTCGCTCACCTTGTTCACGACCAGCTCGGTCAGGATCCGCTCCCGCTCCTTCCTCCCCTCATCGGTCAGCGGAAGGTGGACGTCTCCGCGGGCGGCGTCGCTGTCCGACGAAACGCCCTCCCGGTCCTCCTTTTCGAGCAGCTGCTCCAGCCGGCCGCACAGCTCCTCATTCCAGACGACCTCCTTCATCGGATAGATGACGAGCTTCTCCATCACTTCGTCCTTGCCCGTCGTCCCCTGGGTCTCCGGGTCAAAGGCCTTTATCTGCTCGATTGTGTCAAAGTCGAACATGATTCGGTAGGCGTTCCGGTCGCCGGGCAGGTAGATGTCCAGCACCTCTCCCCGCAGTGCAAACTCCCCTTTCACGGTCACGCGGGGGACGCGGGTGTAGCCCAGCTCCACCAGGTCGGCGGCCAGGGCGACGGTGTCTATGCTCTGCCCCTTGGCAAGCCGCTTCAAAAGCCCCCGCTCGTACTCGGGCGGCGGCAGCGGGGTCAACAGGGCGCGCTGGGGCACGATGAACACGCGGGGCTTCTCGCCTGCGGGATTCTTGACCGACAGGCGGGCCAGGAAGGAAGCCCGCTCCCCGAACACGGATGACCCGGTGGACGCGCTCCGGTACGGCATATTGCCCCACCAGGGCAGCTTGTATATGGAGATTTTCTGACCGAGGATGGTCTCGAGGTCGCTCTCGCACTCGTCCCCCTCCTTCTGGCCGGGGGTGACGATGACGTAGTCCGGCTGGAAGGAGTCCGAGGTCCTGCGGATTTTTTCTTCCATATACTGGGCAATGAAGAAGGCCGGAAGGCTGCCCTTCAGCCCCCGTATGTTGACAGGAAGGGCTGTTGTGCCAGCGGCAGTGGCGGCGACGGCTTCTGCCAGGGGGGCATAGCCCTTGAGCAGCGTGGACAGCTGGAGTCCATTTAGTGATAAATTATTTTCCATAGGATACCGATAAAATGAATGTAGAGTAGAATTTAACTGTGCCTGACATACAGGCGGGAGTTAGCCGTGAAAAGAACATTTGTAGGCATTATAGCATCTTTGGCAGTCCTTGCCCAGATATGTGCCGTAGAAAGTACGCTGAAGGCCGAAGAAAAGGCCGCCGAAAACGTGAAGGTTTCCATAAAGTTCTATGACAAGACCATGTACTATCCGGGCAGCATTGATGACAATCCGGTGAACATCCATATCACGATAAAGAACACGGGGGCCAACACCCTCCGCTTCAAGCTGGCCGACGACCGGAGGTTCAGCATCGACTTCGACGCAGTGGACGTGAAGAACGTGAAGCTTGAGGAGACCTCAAGCCTGCTCAAGAAGCGGACCTCCAACCAGACGGTCTACTTCCGCGAAATCGCGCTGGAGTCAGGCGAGGAGTATTCCTTCGTGGAGAACCTGAAGGACTTCATCAACATCAACAGCGCTTCCATCTACTACATCAACATGAAGTTCTACCCGGAGCTGTATTCAAACCGCTACGAGTTCATATCGTCCAACAGGCTCAGCCTCGAGGTACGCCCCTCTTCCACTGCCGCCGCCTCTACGGAGATTCCGGTCGCCGTGACCACTGCCGCCATCCTGCAGCCTGAGGCGATAAGCCCGGACAAGGTCGTTGAGCAGACGATCATAGCCCGCCAGAGAAGCCTCTGGGACCAGTTCTTCCTGTACATGGACACCGAGGAGATGCTCAAGCGCGATCCTTCCCGCAGCCGCCGCTACAACGCCGAGAGCGCAGACGGACGCTACAAACAGAAGATGGCCTTCGAGTCCAGCCTCAAGCAGGCCCGCATAGAGAACGACATCGTGGCGATTCCCGACCGCTTTGAGATCGAGACCACCACCTATTCCCAGACGGACGGAAGCGTCAAGGTCCTGGAGTACTTCAGGAACGGCACCTTCACCGAGAAGAAGCGCTACACCTACTATGTCCGCCAGCGGGACGGAATCTGGTACATCTACAACTACATCGTTGACAACCTCGGCACAGAGTGATGGCGGGGACAAAGCCAAAGTATTTTTGCGAGAACTGCGGTGAGGAGGTGGCGGCAAATGCCCGCTTCTGCCCCCACTGCGGTAAATTTTTCGCGGCTGTTCGCTGCCCGAGCTGCGGCTACATGGGCGGCGTCACTGATTTTAAAAACGGATGTCCCCGCTGTCACTATGCGATGAGCCAGGAGGATATCTACGGACCGGGCCAGGTCCCCTCCTTCATGCAGGACAAGGCGAAGAAGGGCAGCAAGGCAAAAAAAGCACGGAAAGCAAGAAGCAGCCCGCGGAAGCAGGCCTCCGTAGTCGGCGGAGACGTTCCCACCTGGCTGATGGTCGCAAGCCTCATCGTGCTTGCCGGCCTGATTGCGGCCCTGGTGAACCTAAAGTCATAAGTTTTCAAGTCTGAACCGGCTTCAGGACCTGCCTTTGCAGAAAAACGTGTAAAAACTGTAAATTCTGCCCCAAAGGGCTTGACCAAAGGAGCCGTTTTCTATATACTGTTTTCACTTGCCCGGATGGTGGAATTGGTAGACA
>CAMJAJ010000211.1 GCA_946403565.1 uncultured Treponema sp.
GCCGCCCGGGTGCTGTCAGCCCAGCAGGGACGTGAGCATGCGGGCGGCCTTGCCCCGGTGGGAGATGGCGTTCTTTTCGTCTGCCGTAAGCTCCGCTGCCGTCCTGCCGTACTGCGGCAGGAAGAAGATGGGGTCGTAGCCGAAGCCGCCCGTCCCCCGTGCCTCCGAAACGTCCTCCAGCAGGGTTCCCTCCATCACCTGGACGGCGGCGGCGTACTCTTCCACCCCCGTCAGCAGGACCATCGCGCAGGCGTAGTGGGCGCTGCGCGGCCCGTTCTTGAACAGGCCCTTCTTCTTTCCTGCCTCCAGGTCGATGCGGCCTGAGGCGAGGGCAGCGTTGAGCTCTCCGATGAGGAGGGCGTTCTGCTCCTCCTGCGGAATTTTGGAGCCGTCGGCCTTGCCCCGGTGGAACGAGGGGCCGGCGTAGCGCGACGACCAGACGCCCGGCACTCCGCCCAGCGCGTCCACGCAGATGCCCGAATCGTCCGCGAGCACCGGCTGTCCGGTGATCAGGTGGAGGGCGCGGGCCTTTATGAGGCTGTTCTCAAGGAAGGTTTCCCCGCTTTCCTCCGGGTCAAACTCCAGCCCTTCGTCGGCTGGCGTGACGATCTCGTGGTTCGGGAAAATCTCGCTGATTTCCCGCTTCTTGTTCCTGTTAGAGCTTGCAAGGTAAATCTTCATATTGGAATGATAGACTTTTAACGGGAATGTGGCAAGCGGGCGGGGAGGCACGGTGGCGGCTGCCAGATTCCGCCCTGCACGGGGCGGGGCAGGTGGCGTGCCTGCGTCCGGGGCCGCCACGAGATAAACGTCCTGCCTACTCCTGGGTGAACACGAGCGAGGACAGGGCCAGGGCAAGCATCCTGCCGTCCTCCGTGTGCCACAGCTCCTTCGGGGATATGGCGTCCGGGAAGTCCATGGTGATCCGTACCCTGCCGTCCGCCGGGGGGGCGAAGGAGAACGAGAGGTCCTGCCCGTCCGTTACCGTCTGCTCCTGCTCCGCCCCGCCGTTGACGGAGAGGCGGACCCGCTGGCTTTCGTTGAAGACCCAGTCGATGTCGAGGTGAGCCGTCACGGGGACATCCGGCCTGAGCGCTTCCAGCCTGGCCTGCAGCACGAGCTTCTTGCCGTCGGTCCAGGTGAAGTTCGCTTCCGCGTTCGACAGGCCCGTCAGGAAGTAGTATTTGGAATCGGTGGCCGGGCTGTGGAGCAGGAGTTTCCTGCCGAGCTCAAGCGGGAAGGCGTATCCTTCCACGTCGAATATGGACGCTTCCGCCAGCTCCGCGTGCTCCGCCAGGTAGGGGTAGAGGTTGTAGAAGAGGAGCCAGCCGCCCTCGTTTGCAAGGGGCTCCTGCTGCAGGACCTCCTCCAGGCCAGTACGCAGGCTGGCCAGCTCCTCGCCGGTGTAGGCCCTGGTGTCCAGGTAGATTCCCCGGAAGCCTGACTGGACGGCGGCGTGGATCATATCGGGCAGGGGGAGGAGGGAGAGCCTCCTGTTCCATGCGTCCGACGCGCGGCCCTTTATTCCGCCGTAGCTCCAGCGGAGCCTGGACGAATTCAGGAAGCCCCTGAAATGGGAATAGTCCGGCATGTACCTGACGGGACCGCATTCCGGAAAGCTGTGGTAGGGCAGCTGCAGCACCATGTCGTTCTCCTGCAGCTGGGATTCGATCTGCCGCATGAAGTCCAGGTCTTTCTGGCGGGCAATCTTGTTCGCGGCAAGCTGCCTGTTGTGCTGGCCTATGCTCGGGTGCTGCTCCCAGACGCAGTAGAGCACGAAGAGGGCGGTCAATGCGCGGCAGCCGTAGAGCACGAGCTTCCTCCGCTGGACACATTCCAGCTCCATCAGGCGCTGCAGCAGCAGGCAGAGGACGGCGATGCTCATGAAGGCGATGAAGATGGAGACCCTGTTGAATGCCCGCAGGCCCTTGAAGCCCGTCACGAGGCTGAACAGGGCGATGACGCCGCCGATGCTGAAGAAGAGCATGGCCCAGATGGTCAGCTGGGGGAAGAGGGTGAGCGCCGTGTTTCTCTCCTTCTTGAACGGCAGGAAGGACAGGAACATCATGGCGATGAGGCCCGCGCAGGCGAAGATGCCTAGGTAGGCATCCCTGTTTTCGGTTATGAGCGGGGCCGTGGCATTGTATTCATTGACGATGCGGTTGACGATATCGGGATGGTGGCCGTTGGTGGGGATGAAGAGCTGGACGATCTTCAGTCCGGTCGCCTCTATGTCTACGATTGAGCGGCTCGCGATGCCGTTGGCGCCTTCCTTGATCTTATAGATGAACGCGGGGGAGAGGGAGGCCAGCATGAAGAGCACGATGAGGCCGATGGGGATGAGCGCGGCCTTTGCCCGTTCGATGCGTCCGGTCCTGAAGACGGTGATGAGGCCCGTGACGCAGAGGAAGAAGCAGGTGAAGAAGGGGTAGTAGCCTAAGCCGTTGTTGGCGATGAGGAGGCAGATGGCGGCCGTCGTGCAGAATCCGATTTTTGATGCACGGCATGGCGCGGGATGTCCTTCGTCGTCCTGGGCGGCCCATACGCAGAGGAGGATGGACAGGGGGACGAAGTAGCTGACCCCCAGGCAGTAGTGCGCCTGCATCCTGATGTAGATGTAGGGCGATGTTGCGTACAGGAGGGCCCCCGCGAGGGCGAGGGGGCGCACGGCCTTGAGCTGCCTGAGCACGATGAAGGCCGATGTCCCGCAGAGGACGAAGGCCAGCAGGAGCAGGAGGTTGTATGTGGTGAAAGGGTCCTTCGTGAAGCGGGTGATGATGAACGTGCAGGCGTTTTCGAAGTGTATGAGGAGGTTGCCCGGGAAATCATAGAAGGTCGCCGTGTACGGCGCTCCGAGGCGGACGTTTCCGATGACCCGGTTCTGCTCGGCGAGGGTCTTGAGGTCCATCGCCCGCCAGAAGTCGTCCCCTCCGCCGTAGCTGAAGGGGGCTGCCAGTCCGTTTTCTGCGAAGCCCAGGCAGACGTAGTTCATCGCCACAATCAGGAGCGAAAGGATGATGATGCAGCCCAGGTCGGACGTGAGCGCGGAGATGAGCTTTTCAATGCTGCGTTTCATGCGTTGCTTTCTCCTGGGCATACTGCCCCTTCCAATAGGCGATCATGTCGTCGAGCGTGCTTTCCAACGAATGTTCCGGCTGCCAGCCTGTCCGTTCGCGGAGCTTGCTGTTGTTCCCGATGATGATCATGTTGTCGTTCGGGCGGACGAGGGCGGGGTCCACCGTCATGCTGACCCGGGCCTGGAGCTTCCCGGCGATGAGCTGCAGTATGTCCGAAAGGGGCAGGCCCCTTCCGCTGCATACGTTGTATACCTCCCCCGCCTCTCCCTGCTGGAGCAGGAGGTCGTAGGCCCGCACGACATCCCGCACGTCCGTGAAGTCCCGGATGATGGAGACGTCGCCCGTGGTGAGCTCCACCGTCTCCTTTCCGTCGAGCACCCCGTATACGATCTGCCGCACGAAGGACGGGATGACGAATATGTCCTTCTGCTTGGGACCGATGTGGTTGAACGAGCGCGTCATCACGATGTCCTGCGCGAAGGAGTCGACGTAGCATTTGGACAGCATCTCCTGCGATACCCTGGCTATCGCATAGGGGCTGATGGGGGCCAGGGGACTGTCCTCGGAAAGCGGTACGTCCTTCTGGCAGACGTTTCCGTATTCTTCCGACGAGCCGACGGAAAGGATCCTGCACCGTATGCCGTTGCGCCTGACGGATTCGACCATGTTCAGGAATATGTTCGTGTTGTTCGCGTAGCAGTCCACGGGGTTGCGCCAGCTTTCCCCGACGCTGCTGAAGGCCGCCAGATGGAGGATGTAGTCCGGGCAGAACGCCTGGAGGGAGATCTCCAGGGACTTCTGGTCCAGCAGGTCCATGGGCATGAAGCGGATGGTCAGGTTCCTGAAGGCATAG
>CAMJAJ010000212.1 GCA_946403565.1 uncultured Treponema sp.
CGACAATCGACGGCTGCGGTAAGCTCGGCTTCTTGATCAGAATGGTCATTCCGCTTTCAAAGCCGATTATCACGACAATTTCAGTGCTCTCGCTGGTCGGCAGCTGGAACCAGTTCCTGCTTCCGCTGCTGATTCTGAACGATCAGAAGAAATATACCCTGCCGCTCGGCGTCATGCAGTATCAGGGACAGTATTCGACGGACTGGTCGCAGGTTCTTGCTTACCTGACGCTCTCGCTGGTTCCGGTAATCATTTTCTATGCGCTCGCGCAGAAGCAGATTGTCGCAGGACTTACGAGCGGTTCCGTAAAGGAATAGGATACTTTCTAAAAGCCGCATGGAACGCACTTTTTGAGGGTGCGCTCCACAAGTGCATGGGCACGATGCCCCCGCGCGGGGCTAGCGCTCCAGCAGGCGCTTGAACAGGGGCAGGTAGCTCTCCGTAGCAACCTTGTCCCAGGAATAGTGCCTCGTTATGTGGCGGGCCGCATAGGTCAGCATGGGGCGGAACGCCTCCCGGCCGGCCCGGCCGACAATCCTCACGAGGGAGCTCAGGAAAGAAGCGAGGGTGTCCGCATCGTTCGGCTCGTACAGGAAGCCGGTCTCCCCATCCACAATCTTTTTCAGTCCGCCCGTCGCGTGCGCCAGGCAGAGCGTACCGTACATCTGGGCAATGAAGTCCTCCGTACCGCACGGCTCAAAGTCGCTGGGAAACACGGCGATGTCCGCGGCCGCCATGCACAGGCGGGACAGGGCGCGGTCATATCCCTTGAAGTAGACGCAGGAACCGGGGAAGGCCCCGGAAAGCTGCTCCAGCCGGTCCTCCAGCTCCTTTTCCCCCTGTCCAAAGAAGATGAACTGCACGTCCAGCCCGTCCGAAAGGAGCCTCCGGGCGGCCTCGGCGAGCACCAAGATGCCCTTCTGCCGGACAATCCTGCCATGGTAGGCGACGTAGGCAGTCCCCTCGCCCCCGCCCGCCAGGAAGCCGTAGCGGCGGATGGACCCGTCGTGCAGGGACTCGGGCTGCCCTTCCGCCGCGTAGCTGTCCAGGAAATGCTGGCGGCAGCCATACTTGCCGGCAAAGTCACCCGCGGCGATGTCGAACGCGGCGGGCAGCAGGGAGGCGGCGGGGTCGGCGGGGTTGTAGCGGGCGCAGTCTATGCCGTTCGTTATGCCGATGACGTCCACATGGTCGCGGGCGAACAGGGAGGACAGGCCGCCCGTGTCGGTGAGGCCGTCCATTATCTCCCGGGCGTACTGGGGCGAGACCGTCGTCAGGCAGGCAAAGCTCGAGGCGAGCAGGAAGGGCTCCACGCACTGGCCGTTCAGGCCGCGGGACAGGAACTCCCGGTCAAGCCCCGTAAAATAGGCGGCCGCGTCCAGCGAGCTGTACTCGTGGTGGTAGCCGGCCCCTGCGTTGTGGATGGTCACGATGAAGCGGGTGTGGCGGTACACGGAGGAAAGCGCCCGGCTCTCCTTCCGCGCGAAGAGGACGAACACGCAGAGCATGGCGGCGGTCGCGTCATGGCAGTGGATGATGGAGGGGTTCTCCTCCTTGCTGCAGGTCGCCCCGTAGGCCGCGACGGCCTTCTGGAAGAGGGTGTTCAGGAACTGCGCGTCCTCGTGCCCCTGCCCCTTGCGGTGGGCGGGGTTCTCGCGCTCCTCCTCCTCGGTGTAGGTGTACACGGCCTTCTTCTCGCTGAAGGCCCTGTTGCCGACGAAGACGATCTCAACCCCGTTCCGCCTGCCGTGGCTGAAGGTGACGGTCATCTCGCGTCCGCAGACCCAGATCTTGACCGGCCGGTGCCAGCAGCAGCAGAAGTCCTCCACGGAAGACAGGTCGGTGCAGCCGTAGAGGGGGATGAAGAGGGTCACTTTCTCGCCGGACCGCACGAGGCTCTCGCTCAGCGAGCAGGTGACGTTCTTCACGCCCCCCGCCTCCGCTATTCCGGCATACTCACGGGCTACCGTCCAGATGTTCATTTCCGGCCCGCCTCCGCAAGGTCGGGACGCAGCTTTTCCGCCCCGCCTGCGTACACGTTCCTGACCCGGCTCCCTTCCGCCATGTAGACGCTGACCATCATGCGGACGACACGGGGCATCATGCCCTTCACCTCCGGCTCCTGGGCGCAGAAGAGGGGCACGGTGGAAACGTCCAGCACGGTCCCGGCGGTACGCAGGGCGGTCGCGGCGTTCAGCGCGTCCAAATCCCGCGTCATCGTGAACTGGACCGAAACGAGGTCCGGGGCGGAAAAGCCGTTCAGCCTGCACAGCTCGTCAAAGAGGCCGCCGACCGCCTTCCGTATGGAGTCCGCGTCGTTGTCCATGCAGGCCGCGCCCCGTATGCAGTAAAGCCTTTTTCCTTCCATGCCGTCCCCCTACTCCGCAGTTCCGGTCGCATTTCCAGCCGTGCCGGCGGCCGCATTTCCAGCAGCACCAGCAGAATCCGGAGCGGCGGCCCCGTCCCCCATCAGGGAGGCGGCCTCCTCGAGCGGGGCGGAGGAAAGCCCCTTCAGGGCCTTGGACACCTCGTTTATCGTCCCCAGGTCCTTGAGCTGGGGATACTTCTTGACGAGCTCCGCATACTTCTCCAGCAGCCTGACCGTCTTCTCGCTCTCGTTCATCTCGTCGGCGTAGCTTGCGGCCTTCTCCCGCAGGCTCGCCTGCACCTCGGCCTTGTAGTTCTCGTACAGCTCCCGCGTGTTCGTATAGCTCTCCATGTCGGGAATCCGTGCCTTCGTCACCTCCACGGAGTTCAGCGAGACGGCATCCAGGTCGGAGGCGGAGTCCGCGGCAAGCCGCTCAAGGGAGGCCCGGTCCAGCGCCTTCACGGAGAGGTAGCCGCCGGAGGCCGGGGAGCCGAGGTCGGGAAGCAGGGAGTCGGCCACGGACTTGGAGACGACCTTCGCCTTGTTCTCCAGGTAGGCCTCCAGGTCGGTCTGGCTGGAAATGACGTTCCGCTCCACGAGGGCGACAAGCCCCTCCGCCTTGGGGGAAAGCTGCACCGAAAGCTCAAGCTCGTAGGAAAAGTCACTCGCGCCGTCGAGCATCTTGGCGTACAGGTCGGAACCGGGAAGGCTGCCGCTGTACGACTGCACGCTCCGGTAGGGCTCCATGCGGAACTTGTGGACGGTCACGTTGGTGGGGAGGAGCTTCTCCCAGCGCCAGACGAAGGAACCGGGCAGCAGGGGCCGTTCCAGGACCCCGCTGGTCTTGGAGACCATGACTCCACATTCACCCGGCTTTATGTCAAACTCCACCCAGCCGATCAGGAACACCACGGCCGCCGCGATCAGGATTATGACCAGACTTGAAAGTACGCGCTTCATAGGGCCCATTGTATACTTTTTTGAAAGCTTGTACAATCGAGGCATGGCACAGACCGACGAAAAAAAGGATTCCGGGGGCGGGGGCTTCCTGTACAGCCTGATCAAGCGCATCACCCTCTTCTGCCTGCTCTTCCTGGCCGTCATGCTGCTCCTCTACTTCTCCGGGAACTTCCAGGCCTTCCAGGACTCCAGCCTCCGCATCATACTCTTCTGCTCGTCGCTTACGGCGGTCATGCTCCTGCTCTCCTCCGCGGTCGGGGTGTTTGCAAGCCTCGTGCTGGCGCTCGTCCGGCGGAAGCCCGGCCAGCTCATGGCGGCCGCCGTATTCCTGCTGCTGGGCACCGCCGCCTGCGCCGTGTTCATCTCCCTGCGGGGCCTCTCGGTCCTCACCGCCGGCATCCAGTAAGTCATTTTCAAGGGCTAAAGCCCTTGAAAATGGCACCCGATTCCACACATCTCGAACATGCCCCACCCCCCGCGGGCCTTGAAAACGCACCAAATCTCGGCTATTATAGGGCTATATGCGGTGTCCTTCATGCGGAAGCCTTGACGACAAGGTGATAGAGTCCAGAACGATGGCGAACGGCGAGAGCATCAGG
>CAMJAJ010000213.1 GCA_946403565.1 uncultured Treponema sp.
CCCTCCTCGGCATATCGCAGGTGCTCCTGCAGAACCAGCAGGCTGACTAAAATTCGTGCCGTCTCCGCCAGCCTGCTATATCAGGCTGAGCGGGCACAGCCAGATGTCATGGCTGTAGGGTACAAGCTCGTCGGCCATGCACAGGATCAGGGCGGGCTTTATGGGCAGGCCGAGTTTTTTCAGGACGTGGAAATTCCTCCCAGCATCGGAAGGGGTCTTCGCTTTTTTTATTTCAACCGGAACTATGCCGTCCGCACTGACGATGAGGAGGTCCACTTCCTTTTTGTCTATGTCGCGGTAGTAGTATAGGTTCATGTCTTTCCCGACGTTGTAATAGCTCTTGACGATTTCCGATATTGCGAATGTCTCAAAGAACGCGCCTGCCATGGCTCCGCTCTCCAGCGTCTCGCTTGTCGGCCAACGGCAGAGATATGCGGCAAGCCCCGTGTCCATAAAATACACCTTTGGCGTTTTCACAAGGCGGCTCGTTATGTTCGTATGATAGGGATGCAGGATGAAGATGATTCCGCTGCGCTCCAGCATCGCCACCCAAGCCTTTGCGGTAGGGGCGGAAATTCCGACGTTCCTCGCTATCTCGTCGTATTTAAGCTCCTGCCCCGTCCGTGCCGCCATGAACACAAGAAAGCTGTTGAATTCCGTGAGCTTGCCCACCTGCTCCAGCCCCTGTATGTCCCGCTCAAGGTAGGTGTTCACGTAATCCATGAAGAACCGCTCGCGGGGAATCTTGCTGGTGTTCAGCCTGGGCATCCCGCCCCTGAAAATCCGCTCGTACACGTCGTGCACGGAGGCAAGGGCCTTGACAGGCTCCCGCTTTTTCAAATCCGCGATTTCGGCGGAAAACGCCGGGCGTGCAAGTCCCTCCAACTCACTCTGGGCAAAGGACGAGAAGCTGAATATACCGACCCGTCCCGCAAGTGTCTCCGAGAGGGACTTCATCATCTTGAACTGCTGTGAGCCTGTGAGCCAGAACATACCGTTGCATTCCTCGCCGGAGAGGGTCTTCTGGTCCACGATTTTCTTGATTTCCAACAGAAGCCCCGGGACCCGTTGAAATTCGTCGATTATCAACTTGTGTCCGTAGGTCTCGAAGAACAGCTCCGGGTCGTTCTCCGCCAAGCGCCTGGCGTTGCTGTCGTCAAGTGTGACGGTACGGCGATCTTTTTCCTTTATGGCGTTCAGCATCGTGGACTTGCCGACCTGACGCTGGCCACACAGGGCGAGTACGGGATAAAAGGCCGCCGCATCTAGGAAATCACGCTCCAAGGTCCGTCTTACGTACATGGAAGCCTCCGAGAAATCTAAAGTCTGACTTTATTTTACTCGAGACTTCCCATACGGTCAAGTACACAGCCACCTGCTGCATCCTGCTCCAGCGGACAAAAGCACAGCGCTTTCCTAGGATGAAGCAGGGTGATAAACTCCAGTGTAGCACCCTGCTTCACCCCCCTTTTTTTGTAGATGAATTGCTACACGAACGTCTCCGGGGTTTGCCGTATATTAGCCATATATCAATAAATGCCGCGGCGGGTTGTGAAAGGGCCTGCCGTGGCGAGGAGTAAAACTATGGCAAAGCTTTCAAAACTTCCAAAGGCGATGGGGCAGGACAACAGCTTCATCAACCTTCGCGACGGCGCAGCCGGGCACGTTCTGCTCAGGCTGCATGAGAACAGGTTCACGAGCGACGGCTCGCCCGATGGCAGTTACTACGGCCGGGTACCTCGCTTCACGTTCAGCAACCAGAACGTGCTTGACCGCATGGCGGAGGAGCTTCCGGACATGAAGGTAGGGCGTATCACCGACGTGATGACCTCCTACACCAAGGTCCTGCTTGACGTGCTCGGTTCAGGCTTTGCGGTCCGCCTCGGGGCATTGGGGACGTTTTACATTGCCCCGGTGGGGCTTGCGGCAAATCCGGGTGAAAAGCTGCCGCTCACGGTGCGCTTCTCCCCTGATCCGATTCTGCTGAATGCGGTGGCCGATGTGGAGATTGCGGACACGGCCCTCGTACTGCCCAGTGTGGAAGTCGGTCAGATTACTGATGTCGGCAGGGCTGTTTCCGATGGCGTTCTGACCGCCGGTGGGGCCGTCATGGTGGAAGGTCATGGCCTCAGGATTGACGGCGAGGGGAGCGGACTGTGGGTTGCTCCTGTGGGTGATGACGGCGAGCGCCCTTCTGATGAGAGCAGCTGGAAGAAGGTCTCGACCTTCCTGTACAACCTTCCCCGGAAGCTCGTGTTCACGCTGCCGCCTGACCTGGCGGAAGGGAACTACCTGTTTGTCCTTCGCACCAAATGTGCCGGACGGACGAAGCGGACAAGGAAGGAGATGATAGAAGGCGTGAGCAGCAGCTTCTCTGTCAAGCCTGCCGCAGGTAACTAGGGACGGGAGCCCCCTGCTGGGGAGGGCGTCGGCTGGCGGCTTCCCCAGGGCTGTTTTCAAAAGTCCAAGCAGGACTAAAGTCCTGCGGACTTTTGAAACCGCTACCCTTACTGACGTGCCAGCAGCAGCGTCGCCTCGACGATGGCCTTGTGCTCTTCGGGGGCGATGCGCTCGTAGAGGCTGTCCGGGGTGTCGTCGGGCAGGACGGGGACCTTCTTCTGCACGAGGATGCGGCCCGTGTCGCAGCCGGAGTCCACCAGGTGCACCGTACAGCCGCTCTCCGTCTCTCCGGCGGCGATGACGGCCTCGTGCACGTTGTGGCCCCACATGCCCACCCCGCCGTATTTGGGCAGGAGGGCGGGATGCAGGTTTATGATCCTGTCCTTGTATGCTTCGATTATGTTGCCTTTCAGGACGGAGAGGTAACCTGCGAGCACGATGGCCTCGGCCTTGTACTCGCGGCAGAGGTCGAGCATTGCGTCGCTGACCAGCTCCCGCTTCTCGTCCATCGTGGCGGAAAGCAGGGCGGGCCCGAGCACCTGGACGGGACTCCTTATTTCCGTAGGAATGCCCGCCGCCTTCGCCCGTTCAAGGGCGTAGGCCCGCTTGGTGTTGGAGGCGACGAGGACGATGTGGTAGGGGCAGCTGCCGGCATTTGCCACGGCCTGCTTCTCGTAGTCAATGAGTGCCTGGAGGTTGGTTCCTCCACCGGAAACCAGGACGGCGATGTTCATGCGCGGCCTCCTAGTCCTCGAAGCGGGTCATCGCCTTGTTGCCCTTGAACTCGCCCTTTATCTCCTTGTCGGTGTGGCCGACATAGCCGATCCGGTAGGCCACCAGGTCGCTCATTCCCGCGTAGTGGTACTTCTTGGAGTTCTTGTTGAACAGGGCGATGATGTCGTCCGCATCCTTCTTTGCGACGGCAAGGACAAAGCCGATTCCCATGTTGAAGGTGGAGAAGAGGTTCTTTTCGTCGGCACCCCGGCGGACAAGCTCGTCAAATATCGGAGGGATGTCCCAGCTGCCCTTCTGTATGACCGAGCACAGCTGCTTCTTGCCCGATGCAGCGTGGGGGTACATGCGGGGCAGGTTCTCGTAGAAGCCTCCTCCCGTGATGTGCACCATGCCGTGTACGGACGGCCGGTACTTCTTGAGTACGTCCATCACCGGCTTCACGTATATCCGGGTGGGGGTAAGGAGGGCTTCGCCGATGGTCTGTTTGGTCTTCTTGCCGTCCACGACGAACGGTTCGTTGAAATTCTTGACCAGACGGCGTATGAGGGAGTAGCCGTTGGAGTGCGGTCCGGTGGAAGAAAGGCCGACCAGGACGTCTCCTTCCTTTATCTTGGCACCGGTGATGATTTCGGACTTGTCGCCGACACCGACGCCGAATCCGGCCAGGTCATACTTGCCCTCGTCGTAGAAGTCCGGCATCTCCGCCGTCTCGCCGCCGAGCAGGGCGCATCCGGCCTGCACGCAGCCGTCGGTCACGCCCTTGACCAG
>CAMJAJ010000214.1 GCA_946403565.1 uncultured Treponema sp.
CCGCAGAGGAAGAGCCTGTTGCACTTGACGAAGAGCTGTCTGAAGAGCCGGCTGCCGAGGAAGAGCCTGTTGCGCTTGATGAGGAGCCTGCAGAGGAGCCTGCCGTCGAGGAAGAGGCCGTTGCGCTTGACGAGGAGCCTGCTGAAGAGCCGGCCGCCGAGGAAGCCGCTTCTGCCGAAAGCGAGGCGCTCGATGAGCCCGCCTCCGACGAGTCGCTTGACCTGCCCGAGATAGAGGAGTCCGTCGAGCCCGAGGAGGAGGAATCCGTCATTCCCGTTGAGGAGCCGACGGAGGAGTCCGCTGACGAGGCGACCCGTTCTGCCTTCGGTGACGAAGAGCAGCCCCTGACCGCCGAGAACATCAGCTACCTGGAGAACGACGATGCCCCCGCCATGGAGGATGTCGCCGAAGCCGCCGAGGAGGAATCCGAGGACGAGGATGTCGAGGCTGGAATCAGCGAGGAGCCGATTGAGGACGTCTTCAACGACTGGGGTGGCTCCGGTGAGGAAGCCGCTCCTGCCGCCGAGGAAGGCGCACAGGAAAGCCAGCCGGCCGCAGACGCGTCCGAGGGCGTGAGCATCCCCGAGAGCATGAAGGGCGAGATCAAGTCTGTCCTCTCCTACATGGACCAGCTTTTGGAGAACCTGCCGGAGGATAAGATTTCTGAGTTCGCCAAGTCCGAGGAGTTCAACACCTACAAGAAGCTCTTCAAGGAGCTTGGCCTGGCCTAATGGCTATTGTCTTTACGAAGTCCGCAAATGGCGAAGCGACTTGCACTTGTAATTCGATACGGATTCATTCGGCTTACAATCCAAGTCAGGAAGCCTTGCGGTTCGTACAGAACATAAAATGTGACTTCGAGCCCGGATACATCATGATGACTGGTCCGGGCCTTTCCTATACTGCGGTTTACCTCCGCAAGATTTTTCCCTGCACGAAAATCGTCGCCCTCCACTACGCGAAGGAATTCGAGGTGACGGAGAAGCTCTGGGACAAGTGCTTCTACTATTCGGAAGGCGGCGTTCCCCTTTCAGAGCAGATTTTCTCATACATGGGCGAGGAAGGCGTGACGAGCTGCCTCTTCCTGTCCTGGAAGCCGTCCGAGGACGCGTTCCCGGAGCAGTCCAAGCACTGCTGGGCGGAGATACGGTCCGCCGTCATCAAGAGCAGGAACGTGCTTGCGACGCGGAGCTTCTTTGCCAAGCGCTGGGTAAAGAACGCGATACGCTTTTCGCTGTTCGCGAACGAAAGCTGCTACTTTCAGAAGGGGACCGCCCCCATCGTGATATGTGCGAGCGGACCGAGCCTGGAAAGCTCCCTCCCCTTCATCCAGGAGCAGCGCAAGAAGTGCTTCCTCATCGCGGTTTCCTCCGCCCTCCTGCCGCTGCTGCACCGGGGGATCGTTCCAGACCTCTGCATATCCTGCGACGGAGGCTACTGGGCAAAGCGGCACATCTCGTTCGCCCTCAAGCAGCACCCGGAGGTCCCCCTGGCCATGTCCTCCGAGGCCGCCATATTCCTCAGCATCCTGCAGGATACGACGGTCGTCCCGCTCGGATATGGCGACGGAATATCGGAAACATTCCTGAAGGAGTTTGGAGCCTCCACGACCCCGGCATACCGGAACGGGACGGTCAGCGGCACGGCGGCGCAGCTTGCGCTTTCGCTGACGAGCGGCAACGTCTACTTCTGCGGCCTGGACCTGGCACCTTCAAAGGGGGCAAGCCACACCCGGCCGAACGAGCTGGAGATAGACGACTCCCTGGGCGACGGAAGGCTCAGGACGGCAGACACCAGGCTTGCGCCGAGGAGCTTCCCCTCCCCTTCGTTGAAGATATACATGAACTGGTTCGCCTCCAGCTCCTTCGGAGGCAGGCTCTACCGGCTCAGCGACCATTACGCCTTCCAGAACAGCCTCGGCGAGGTCCGGGACGTGGACTGGGCGTTTTTCCTTGAGCACGAGAAGGACGACGGGGCCATACTGCCGATGCGCTTTCCTTCCACCAGGCGCATCAGCTACGAAGACCGGCTCGCGAAGGTGCAGGACACGATAGACAGGAACCTGGGCAGCCCGGAGTGGATACGGGAGGCCGTTCCCGCCGACTACATCGTGTACCAGCGGAGCATCGGCATGCCGGGAGAGGCGGACGCCCTCAAGAAGATGACGGCAGACATCCAGTCCTTCCACAAGGACATACTGCGGGCTTTTTCATAAGGGGGCAGGATGATATACTCCGCGGTCGTACAGTCAAAGAACGGTGAGGACATTCCCCTCTTCCTGAAGGGAAACCCCATGCACTCCAAGTACAATCCGTCAGCAGAGCGGCTGCTCGCCGACGGCTCCGTGCGGGAAGGCTTCTTCCTCGTCGGGGGCATCGGAGGCGGCTACCACATCGCAAACCTCGTCCGCCAGCTGGAGAACTACTGCATCATCGCGTTCGAGGCCGACCGGGAAAGCCTGGACTTCTGCAGGCAGCTCAAGGCCGTCCAGGAACTGGCCCGCAATCCCCGGGTGCTTCTCTGCCAGGCCGCGGAGGTCCAGTCCCTTGTCGCCCAGCGCTACATCGCCGCCCTGTACGGGGACTTCCACTGCCTGTTCCAGAGGGCCTGGCAGAAGGAGAACGAGGCGGTCTGCGCCGACGTGGAGGCGGGGCTTACGGACACGCTCAAGGCCGTCAGCGCGGATTTTTCCGTGCAGTCGCACTTCGGCAAAATCTGGATGCACAACATCCTGGTGAACCTCAGGGATTTCGTTCCCCGGCCCTTTCCCCAGCTTGGACCGCAGGAACTGGACAGGTGCGCGGCAATCATCGCGGCCGGCCCCACGCTCGACGGGGCAACGGACATCCTGCGCGAACGGCGGAGGGAGTTCTTCATAATCGCGACGGACACGACGACAGGCCCCCTGTACCGGAGCGGAATCGTTCCGGATGCAATCGTCTGCGTAGACGCACAGCGGGTGTCGTCGGAACACTTCTATCCCGTCCCCCCCGCGCAGGAGGACGGAACGGGCCCGCTCGTGTTCCTGGACATATCCTCTGCCCCGTCCACCGCCAGGATGCTAAAGGGCCGCGGAATCAAACCCGTGTTCTTCCACAGCGGCCACCCGCTCGCACAGCTGGCCGCCGAGCAGTGCCCGCTCGAGCAGGTGGAGACAGGCTCCGGCACCGTCACGATCGCCGCCGCGGACATAGCGAGGCTGCTCGGCTTCACGCGCCTGCGCTTCTTTGGCGCGGACTTCTCCTACAGCCGGGGCAAGCCGTACGCGCGCGGCAGCTACCTGGACGCCAGGTTCAACAGCTGGAGCGGCGCCCTCTTCACCGCCGAACAGCAGTTCGCCGCCCTGATGTACCGGACGCCGCTCAGGAAAGTGCGGACGGGCGTGTTTACGAGCGACGTGCTGGAAGGCTACGGGAAGAGCCTTGCGGCATGGCAAGAAAAACATGGCTACCGCGAAAAACGTGATGAACTGCGCCGGCAAAATGCCGACAAAAGAAGGGAAAGCTTTGATCTTTCCTTTGATTTCAAGGGCTTTATGAAAAAATGCATGTGCGACATAGGACAACTTGACGATATCTCCGCCTTGTCTTCCTCAAAGGCCTTCTACGCGCTCCTGCCCTACGTTGCCTACCTGAGGCAGCACCCGGCAGACAACGATGGGGAAAAGACAGGAGGGGCCTTGAAGCTGCTTAAGGCGGCCTATGATTTCGCAGGCAGCTTCGCGGATTAAAAGCGCTTCCTGTACGGGTGGGATAGTATGGAAACTAAAAAACGGTCTTTTTTCGCCTCCTTCATATGCGTGGCCTATATACTCATAACCGCGGCATTCCTCGCATCACTCGCAATTGATGTCTCAAAAGGAAGGGGTGCAGCCGCAAACCGCTTCAG
>CAMJAJ010000215.1 GCA_946403565.1 uncultured Treponema sp.
GCCATGTGCCTGAACTTCACGAAGCTCGACCTGGAGAAGTACAAGCGCTTCAGGGAGGAGCGGGGCAAGTAGGTCCTTCCCTTACGGGCGGCCTTGACGTGTGCGGCCGCCATAAACAGGACCGCCGTGCTAGGGGCGGCCCAGCTTGATGCGCACGCTGATGATGCGGCGGCCACCCTGGTCCTCCACGATGTAGACCGCATCCCTGTCTCGCCAGGCCGCACCAACCCGGGGTAGCTCGCCAAATTTTTCGAGCAGCCAGCCGCCCAGGGTTTCAAAGCACTCGCTGTCCAAATCCATCTTCATTATGTCGTTGAAGTCGTCCAGCTTCATGTCGCCCGGCACGATGTACTCGTAGGGACTCACCGGGGTGATCCGCTTCTCCGGGGCAATCTCGCTTTCTCCGTTCTCGTCGGTGATCCTTCCCAGCACCGCGCCAAGGATGTCGTCCATCGTCACGATGCCCGCGTTGCTGCCGTATTCGTCGAGCACGACGGCGAAGTTGTCCTTCTCTTCCTTGAGTTTCTGCAGGGCCTGGAGGGCGGTGAAGGTCTCGGGCAGCACGATCGCCTTCCGCATGCAGATCTTCACGAAGTCCCGGCTTTCGGTGATCTCCTTGTGGGCAAAGAGGACGGACTTGTAGTGCAGCACGCCCACGACGGTCTCCGGGCTGCCCTTCCAGACGGGCAGGCGGGAATAGCCGGAGTTGAACAGCTGTATCACTTCGGCATAGTCTGAGTCAATCGGCACGTACTTTACGAAGGACCGGTGCCGCATTATGTCGCGCACCCGTATGTCGGAGAAGTCAAAGAGGCGGACCAGCATCCTGGTCTCCACGTCCTCCAGGGTGCCCTCGTCCTTCCCCACGTCGATCAGGGTGCGCAGTTCCTCCTCGGTGACGAGCGGCCGCTTTGTCTGTATCAGGCGGTCTTCGACGAGGTTTATCAGTTTGGACAGGCCGTCAAAGAGCCAGACCACGGGAAGGAGCAGGCGCTGCAGGAACGCGATGGGCCTCGCGCTCATTACGGCCACGTCCTTGGGGCGGAGCGCGGCATAGGTCTTGGGGATGATTTCGCTGAATATGATGACGAGTATGCTGACCAGGGCCGTCGCGTAGCTGACGGAGACGGCACCGAACAGCCTGATGGCGTATGCGGTGGCGAGCGAGGAAATCAGCGTCGTGACCAGGTTCGTGCCGACCAGGGCGGTGGAGATGAGCCTGTCCAGGTTGGAGCGCAGCTTCGCCACCAGGGAGGCGTTCTGTTCCCTGCCCTTGAGCATCTGCCGTACGGTGATTCTGGAAAGTGCGGTATACCCCGTTTCCGTAGAGGCGAAGAATGCCCCGCAGGAAATGAGGAGCAGCTCCACGGCGGGAACGGCGACGGTGTACAGCAGCGTCCTTGCGTCCATCGCTACGCCTCCTGTCCTGCAAGCCGTTCAAACATGACGACCGCGACGCGCTTGTCATCCATCGCCTTCACGGAGAAGCGGAATCCTTCCCGTTCGATTCCTTCTCCCTCCTGGGGTATGTGCCCCAGGCACTCCACGATGTAACCGCCTATGGTCTCGGACCGGCGGGAGTCCAGATGGATTCCCAGCTGCTCGTTCAGGTCGGACAGGCGGGACAGGCCGGAGACGTCGCCGCCCTCCGCGTTGGAGACCATGACCTCGGACCGGCGGGCATAGGGCTTGCTCGTGTCGCCGATCGGCCCGAATATCTCCCGCACGATGTCCTCCGTGGTAAGGAGCCCGTAGGTTCCCGAGTACTCGTCTATGACGACCGCCATGCTCTGCCGGTTCTCGCGGAGCATCTGCTGGATGGAGGACATCTTCTTGGTCTCCAGGATGAAGAGCGGCGGCCGCATCACTTCCTGGGTGACGAATTCCTCCTGCCGGTCCCGGTAGGCGAGCAGGTCCTTGACGTAGATCACGCCCACGATGTCGTCTATGTCCCGCTGGTAGAGGGGGAAGCGTGACAGGTAGTGCCGCTGGGAGAATTCGATTATGTCCTGATAGCCCGCGGTGACCTTCAGTGCCTTTATATCCTTGCGGGGTATCATTATGTCCTTGGCCTCCAGGTCGGTGAACTTGAACACCCGCCGCATCATGGCCTTCTCGTTGGTCTCCAGTATCCCCTGCTCGCCGCCGACGTCCAGCAGGGTCTTTATCTCCTCCTCGGTGAACGACACGTTCTTTTTCTGCATGTCCACTTTCAGGAGCTTGAGGCAGGACCGGGAGATTGAGCTGAACAGGCTGACCAGGGGGTATAGGATTCGTTCCAGCAGCTCCACCAGCGGGGCGACGAGGAAGGCGATGGCCTCCGGGTGGTGCGTCGCTATGACCTTGGGGGTGATCTCTCCGAACACCAGCAGGAGGACGGTGGCCGCGGCGGTCGCGATTCCCACGCCCGCGCTGCCGAACAGGCCCAGGGCGACGTAGGTCAGTATGGCGGACAGGCTTATGTTCACGATGTTGTTGGCGACGAGCAGGGTGTTGATGAGCCGCTCCTTGTCCTGCAGCAGCCGCCATACCCGCATGGCCCGCTCGTTCTTTTTGTTGTGCAGGAAGCGGACGCGGAGCTTGTTGATTGAAAGGAACGCGCTTTCCGTTCCCGAGAAGGTCATGGAAAGCAGTATGAGCAGGAACGCGCAGGCAAGGAGGGGGACCAGCCCCCGGGTGTCAGGCGGTGGAGCGTCCATTGCGTGTCTAATTGGCAGCAGCGGGGCCGCTCGCACCCGCACCGGGGGAAACGCCCCCGTCCTGTCCCACGATGTCGCGCATCTGGGCAACCATCTTCATGAGGGCGGCGATCTTTTCCATCCTGCCGCCTGCCGGCTCGGATGCCACGGCACTTTCCCCGCTGTGGCTGTCGGCCTGCATGTTTCCCGCCGGGTCGGATTCCATCGCCTTCTGCAGCAGCTCGTACATCCTGTCGTAGTCGTCCTCGCCGAACAGGGCCATGAGGTAGGCCGCGTTGTAGTAGGCCTCGAGCTTCTGCGCCGGAGACAGGTGGCCGCCTTCGGCTATCGCGACGAAGGACTCCACGACGCCGTCACGCTTCCCTTCCGAGATGTTCGCTATGGCCTCGTCGTAGGTCCTGATGAATTCGTATTTGCCGACAAGTCCGCTTACGTCCCCGGGGTCTAGGGAGGGAACCTCCTTCACCAGGGGGGCGAGCACCGCGCGCCCGGCTTCCGGGGTGGCCTCGTAGAGCTGGTCAATCGCGCGAACCTTGTCTGCGCCGGAACTGGCCTGCATCCGCGATATGGCCGCCGAGACTGCGGCGATTCCTTCCTCCTGCTCCTCCAGGATTTCCTTCAGCACGGACGGGGCGGTCAGCCCCTCGCTGTACTGCACGATGGAAAGGACGTAGCCTTCCTTGGAAAGGAGGTACAGGCTTGGATAGCTGGAGACTCCGTAGCGCCGGATCAGGCCGAGCTTTGTGTCTATGCCCGCCTGGACGCGGGCGGCTTCCGCCTGCTCCTTTTCGTCGGCCCCCTCCTTGGGGATTGCCGCGGCCTGCTCTGCCTCGGACAGGTCCACGTTCAGCAGGACGTAGCTGTCCTTCACGAATTCCTTGAACTCGTCCGTGTCCAACACGTCGGTGCGGAAGGTCTGCGTCCTGCCGTCCCAGTCCTCTCCGGAGAAGAGGGCGAGCACGCTCCGGCCCTTGGCCTCGGCATCCTTCAAGGCCGCGTCATAGTCCGTCTGCCATCCGGCCTCCTTCTTGCAGGAGGCGAGCAGGAAGAGCGACGCGGCGAGGACGAGGCAGGCCGCACGGCGGGACGTACCAGGACGGGCGTACAGGCTTTGTGCGCCCCTGACCGCCGCGAGGCGGAATGTC
>CAMJAJ010000216.1 GCA_946403565.1 uncultured Treponema sp.
GTACCCCTGCCATTCAGGTCCTGTTAAAAACTGTGTCATTTTCGGATGCAGATCATTCCCCTTGTTTTTCGCATATACTGAATACATCGGCGGCGTCCTTGCCGAGCACAGAGAGGGGGCGGGGGCCCCCTTTGATTTTTTTACCCGGATGCCTTACTATGTCCGCATGGACTGCATAATCTTGATGGGGATAAAGCACTGCGGCAAGTCTACGCAGGCGCGGCTGCTTGCGCAGAGGCTGGGTGTTCCCAGCTACGACACGGACGACCTGATACGCGAATGTACCGGCAGGAGCCCCCGCGAAATCTACACGGAAGGCGGGCCGGAAGCCTTCAAGGCGGCGGAAACCGAGGCGTGCAGGCAGCTTGCGGAGCGTCTGACGTCTGGCGGCGGAGGGGCCGTCATCGCGACGGGCGGGGGAATCTGCTGCAACGAGGCCGCTCTTGCCGTCCTGCGCCCGCTGGGCAGGTTCGTGTTCCTGAACGCCCCTGAGGACGCGGCGGCCGACCGGATCATACGGGAGGCCCATGAACTGGCGGGCGGCGGCTTTGAGAACCTGCCCGCCTATATCGCGAAGAAAAGTCCCCGCACCATCCTTGAGGTTCGTTCAATTTTCCATGAGTTCTATGTGGAGCGCTGCGCCCTCTATACCCGCGTTGCCGACTGCAAGGTGGACATGGGGCGGGCGGGCAGGGAGGAGAACGCCGACCGGATAGCCCGCCTTGTCGCGGGCCAGCCGTCGTAAGTTGTGGCACCGTAGGTGTCTAGTTGCTGCCGCGGACCAGGAGCTCCTGGTCGGATTCGGGGCTGTAGACCAGGTTGGGGAGCGACGGCTCCTTGCGCTTGATGTAGAAGTACTTGAAGGGGTGCAGGTCCATCGCGTTGGCCTGCCAGCCGCCGATGATGTCCGTGTCTATGACGTGCAGGCTGACGGGGTGGTACACCGGGATGACCACGCAGTCGTTGAGCAGCAGGGTCTCGGCCTTCGAGAGCAGCTTGTAATGTTCCGTGCTGTCTCCTGCGATGGAGGCCTGGTGCAGCAGGCTGTCGAATTCCTCGCTGCTGTATTTGGCCACGTTCAGGGACGAGTCGCTCCTGAACAGCTCCAGGAAGGCGAGGGGGTCGGCGAAGTCCCCGATCCAGGAGAAGGCGAACAGGTCGGCATCCCAGCCGGGAATCTCGGAATTGTAGGCCTCGGAGCTCTTGACCTCGCTCACCAGCTCCACGCCGAGCGGCTGCCATGCCTTCTGCAGTATCTGGACAAAGTTCTTCAGGAGCTCGCTCTCCATTATGCCGAACTTCACCGTGATTTTCTCTTTCGGGCCAAGACCGGCCTTTTCGCGGGCCTTGCTCATCATCATGACCGCGTCGTCACTGTCGTAGTCGTCGAATCCCGACACCTCGGGGTAGCCGGTCAGCGGGTAGACCAATGTCGTCGCGGGGACGGTTATGCCCTCGCGCAGCTTGTCGTAGGGGATGGCCTCCAGCAGGGCCTCGCGGATCTCCCGGGTGTTCCACTTCTTGTCGTTCAGCTTGAAGAAGATGTAGTAGGTGCCGAACTCGGCGGCCACCTTGATGGAGTTGCGGTTGATGATCTTGCTCGCGTTGACGTTGCCTTCGGGAATCCAGTCCACCTTGCCGGTGTTGTACAGGTAGGCGTTCTCGTCCAGGTCGTCGCTCTGGATTATCGTTATGCCGGGAATGAGGATGCTGGCGGCGTCGCGGTAGTTCTTGTTCTTCACCAGCTCCACCCGGCCGTTGTCGTATGATTTGAGCGCGAAGGCCCCGCTGTAGGACCCCTTCTTCTTGCTGACCGCACTGAACGCGTGGTGGCAGAGGATCTTGGGCAGGTGCTCGGCGGGTTCCTCCAGATGGATGACCAGGGTCTTCTCGTCCCGGGCGGTTATGCCCACCTCGTCGCGCTTGCCCTTGCCCAGGCGGTAGTTCCGGGCGCCTTCGATGCAGTCCAGCAGGGAGGCGTAGGGAGCGCGCGGGTTGGCAAGGAGGTCCAGCCAGGACTCGCGGAAGGTGCTGGCGGTGATTTTCTCGCCGGTGTTGAACTTGGCGCCGTCTATCACCGTGAAGGTCCAGCGCTTCTTGTTCCTGGACAGCTTGTAGGAGGAGCAGAGGGCGTTCTGCGGTTCAAGGGTGACGGGATTGTAGGAAAAGAGTCCCTCGTACAGGCCGGACAGGAGCTGGGCCTCGGAGGTGTAGCTGGCTGTCTGCGGGTCCATGTCGTATGGATGCCCCATCGTCAGCATCACGATGTTGCGCTGGAGTGATTTTTCAACCCCGGGGATGGCCTCCGATTCCTTGTCCACCTGGGGGCTGAAAACCGGTGCCGAGAAAACCGGCACCATAAGGGCCGCCGCCAGGACGGTCCCCATTAGCCTTTTCATTTTCATTTCGTTATTCCAAGTTTCTTCATCTGCTCCGCCTCCTCCACGTAGGAGGCATACTCGGAGCGCAGCTGGTTCACCTTGACGAGTGCGTTTTTCAGCGTCGTCAGCTCCATCTTGATTCCTTTTATCTTTGCCCGGTTCACGCCCGACGTGTTCTGTTTGAAGTATTCATCCAGTGCGCCGAGCAGGACCTGTAGTCTCCCGTTTTCTGTCATCTGCTTGTTCACCCAGTTGTAGACGAAGTCGTCCGCCTGGGAATTCATCTTCTGGTAGTTGGGGCTGCTCTCGTTGCTGAGCGATGCGTAGAACTTGATCCGCTTGGAGAAGGCCGCCATGAAGGAGCTGTAGTTGATGATCTCCCGCTGCTTGTCGTCCGATCCCTTCTTGTTTATGATGACCTCGTACTCCACCTGCGGTTCGGCCAGGCCGAACAGGCGGCGGAAGAGCCTGCCGAGCTTCTGCTTGAAGCCCTTGTCCTCGGAGGCGAGTATGTCGTGGTTGGTGACGACCTTGCCCATGACGATGTTGTACTGGTCCGACATGGAGCCGAGGGAGAGGACCGCCCCCATGATGATGTCATGGACGTTGACCGTCTCCTCCGCCTTTTCCGTGGGCATGTCCTGGACCTTCAGGTGCTGGAGCAGCTTGGCCCGCAGCTCCTCCTTGTTGCCGGCGGTCTCTTCCTGTATAAGCTCCTCGACGATGTCTGCGGAGAAGGGCCGGCGGGGCATGGCCGTCGGCATCTGCTTCTTTATCTCGCCCAGGAGGGCGGAGGCGTTGCCCCGGACCTCGGGACTCAGCTTCGCCACGATCTCCTTGCGGATCTCGCCCTTGTAGCGCTCCTTCTGGAATGCCCCGAGCGCCTTCAGGTCCCGGGACATCTCCTCCAGGTCCTTCGCGGTCTTGGCTATGCTGTCGAACAGCATGCCCATCGCGACTCCACCGCCCTGGGTGGTCGTCTTGAGCTCCATGAGGGCGGAGCCGAGGGCCTTGGTGTTCTGCTTAGGGGATTCCGGGTTCAGGGCGCCCCAGGTGAAGGAGTTGTTGAAGTCCACGAGCTTCTTGATCTTGGCGGTCGGAAGCTGCTCCACCGAGAACTTGACGTAGGTGCAGATAAAATCTACCATATTCCCATACTGCCCCAGCCGTATGCCCAGATGGGTCGCCCGTTCCGTATCGTTGAAGGGCTTGTCATCTATGGGAGTGATGTCGGTGATCTTTTTGTCATTCTTGTAGGGGTCGGGCGTGATGAGCGACCTCCGCTGGAGTGCATTCATGAGGTTCTTTACAAAAATCAGATGATTTCGGTAGTCTTCCTGTACTTTGGGCAGCACGGTACTGTTGAACCATGAGGTCTTGTCATCCACGGCCTTTACAATACTTGCATTCAAATCCTCGTTATCTGCACTTCCCATACTCAATTCGTCCTGTAAAATAATAT
>CAMJAJ010000217.1 GCA_946403565.1 uncultured Treponema sp.
ATCTTTTTTTGGCCATGCAGACAGTGTAAGCCTAAAGCCCCCTTTTGTCAAACCCGTCATCCTGCTATAATGGAAGCTATGAAGTATTCTATCCTCAGGGCTGCTGCGGTCAGCCCTTCCCTCATAGTTGCGGACTGCGAATACAACGCGGGCCAGATTGTTTCTTCCATCCGTGCTGCCTCTGCCCAGGGGGCCAGGCTCGTCGTGTTCCCCGAGCTGTGCATAACGGGCTACACCTGCGGCGACCTGTTCGCCCAGGACGCGCTGATGAAGGGCGCGGTACAGGCCCTGCTCAGGATAGCCGACGAGACGAGGGACCTGGGAGTCCTCTCCGTCGTTGGCCTGCCCCTTGCGGTGAACGGGGTGCGCTACAATACGGCGGCCTTCGTCAACAAGGGCGAGGTGCTGGCCATCACGCCCAAGGTCTACATCCCCAACTACGGCGAGTTCTACGAGCGGAGGTGGTTCTCGCCCCCCACGAGGGACCTGCCCGGCTCCGTTTCCCTTTCCGAGGCCATGTGCGAGGTTCCGTTCGGCGAGAACCTCCTGCTCCAGGACAAGGATGACGCGCTGTTCAGGGTCGCCGCCGAAATATGCGAGGATGCCTGGACCCCCTACTCGCCGTCCGTCCGCCACGCCCTCAACGGTGCCACCGTCATAGCGAACCTGAGCGCGAGCAACGAGCTCGTGGGCAAGGCCGCCTACCGCAGGCAGCTCGTCTCCTCCCTGTCCGCCAAGGAGATCACGGGCTACGTCTACAGCGACGCGGGCCGCGGGGAGAGCACGACCGACATGGTGTTCTCCGGCCACAACATCATCGCGCTGAACGGCAGCATCCTTGCCGAGTCGGCCCTTTTCACGGACTGCGGCAGGATCCTCCTGGCGGACCTGGACCTGGAGCGGATTTCCCAGGACAGGCTCAGGACGACGACCTTTGCCTCCTGCCGGGCGGACTTTGCGGATGACAGCTACCGTTGCGTGATTTTCGAGACCGACGAAAGCGTCTTTGGTGAGGCCGGAGGGGCCGCCGCCGGCATAGGCTTCCAGTCGGACCGGGAGGCGTCCTCGGCCGTGGACCGCTCCCTGATTCCCCCGCTGGATCCCCACCCCTTCGTGCCGGAGGCCGCGGGCGAGCGGGCGGAGCGTTCCCATGCCGTCGTCGAGATGCAGGCCGAGGGCCTGGCCAGGCGGCTTTCCCACATTAAGGCGAAGGGGGCGGTCGTCGGCCTGAGCGGGGGGCTGGACTCCACGCTCGCCCTGCTGGTCACCTGCCGGGCCTTTGACCGCTGCGGCCTGGACCGCAAGGGCATCCGGGCGATCACCATGCCCTGCTTCGGAACCACCTCCCGCACCAAGGGCAATGCCCATGCCCTTGCGGCGGCCTGCGGCTGCTCCATACAGGAGGTGGACATCCGGGAGGCGGTCCTGCGCCACTTCAAGGACATCGGCCAGGACGAGTCCGTCCACGACGTGACCTACGAGAACTCGCAGGCCAGGGAGCGGACGCAGGTGCTGATGGACGTCGCCAACCAGACCGGCTCCATCGTGATAGGCACCGGCGACCTGAGCGAGCTGGCCCTGGGCTGGTGCACCTACAACGGCGACCAGATGTCCATGTACGGCGTGAATGCGAGCATCCCCAAGAGCCTGGTCCGCTACCTGGTCTCCTACTTTTCGGACGAGGCCGAGGGGAAGGGGGACACGGGGCTGGCCTCCGTCCTCCGCGACATACTGGCCACCCCGGTCAGTCCCGAGCTGCTCCCCCCGACGGAAGGGGAGATTGCGCAGAAGACCGAGGAGATTGTCGGCCCCTATGAGCTGCACGATTTCTTCCTGTATTATGTCCTGCGCTGGGGCTTTGCTCCGTCCAAGATCTACTTCCTGGCGCGGATGGCATTCTCCGGCAGGAAGGCGAAGGACTCGGACGACGTGTATACGGACGGCATGATTCTGAGCTGGCTCAAGGTCTTTTACCGCCGCTTCTTTGCCCAGCAGTTCAAGCGCAGCTGCATGCCCGACGGCGCAAAGGTGGGTACGGTCAGCCTGTCTCCGCGCGGGGACTGGCGCATGCCGAGCGACGCGAGCGCCGCCCTCTGGCTCAAGGAGCTGGAGGACCTGGACGGAAAGGAGTGAATCAACCGGGGGGACGGCCCTGACGGCCTACAGGTCGAAGGGCTGCCGTTCCAGCTTGCGGAACACGCCGGGGTCGGCCCCGTAGGGGACGAGGCTTTCCCGTCCGTAGTCGGGGCTTATGACCAGCTCGCAGTCCAGGCAGTGCAGGATAAAGTCGCGGTAGCGGTCCTGGGGAACCGTGGGGCTGAGCCAGGGGCCTTCCCGCTTCCAATAGCGGGTCAGCACCCGGTCGTAGATGAAGAAGTCCTTTTCCTGCCGCTCCTTTTCCGCCTTGATAGCGTCGTAGAGGGAGCGGGCGAATGCGGCCTGCAGGGGGGCGGGGAGCCGTATGCTCCGTTCAGGCGGACAGGCCCCGTCCTGCCCGCTCCTGACGGCGAGCAGGGTTATGCCTTCCGCCATGGGGAAGGGCGGCTCCACGATGACGGCCGGGGCTGCTTGGAAGTCCTGCTTTTTCCAGGGGGTCCAGCGGACGGCCTGGCCGCCGAGTTCCTGTGCGGCCGCTGCCGCCTCCTCGGGCCTGGCGTAGGCGTGGCCGCGTGCGGGAAAGCCGAGCAGGTCGGAGAGCGCCTTGTCCAGCCGGTGGTCCCAGTCGGTCCGGTAGCTGCCGCTCGCACCCCGGGAAAGCGCGTCCTTCAGGGCGGTCACGGCCGGGGAACCTCCCCAGCCCAAGATGGCCCGGCCGCCCTCCTGATACAGGTCGGTGAGCCGGACTCCCTTCGCCGTGTAGAGAAAGCAGCCCCTCGCCCGCCGTACGTTGCCGTAGCGTGAGGAGATGTGCTCGGCGAGGAATTCAATTCCTTCCATAATAGTACGCCAGAATTAGTATGCTATTTTATCACCGCGCTGAAGCAGGCGGCTTCCACCGCGTCCTGCATGACGAGGTCCTTGGGGTCAAAGAAGAAGAGGACCTGCCAGATTTCCTTCTTGTGGAGGATCTGCAGCACCCAGACTTCAAAGTTCTGGGGCTTTTCCCGGTACCTGCCCTTGAGCAGGAGCGCCTTGTCCTTGCTTCCTGACAGCTTTATCTCCATGATACGGTGGCTGAACGAGGAAATCTGTCCGGACTCCTCCAGCCCTTTCATCCGTTCCACCATGCTGCCGTTCAGGTAGTTCCGCATGGCCTCGTCCTCGTTGCCGGTCACGTAGGCCCTCATGTAGTCCTGGGAGAACTGCACGTAGGTGGTCAGCACCGTCAGGCCCTCGCGGTCCGCCTGGCACTTCCTGTTGGCGGCGATCCAGTTCTTCATGTCCTCGGGAATCTCCTCGCTCGTGAACGGGTCGTCGAGCGTGAAGGGCAGGTCCATGAGAAGCGTTGAACCCGCGGGCTTTATCTTGTTCGGAATCCGTGCGAGCTGCTGGGGTTCGGTTGATTTTTTTGCCTCCTGGGCCGAAAGCTGAAATGCGCCCGCCGTCAGGACCGAAAGCGCGATGAAAAGGGCTGCCGTGCGGCAGGCCGCTGAAAATGCTCTGTTCATGTTTCCTCCAGGCTACAATATAGCATGGACGGGGGAGGCGTGTAAACTGGATTTTCACTTGATCTGACGCGGGTATTGCGGTATAAGATGGGGGTGGAGTGGGAAAGGAGGTCATCATGCGGAGACAAAGCTTCCTTACGTGCGCGGCTGTTCTGCCAGCGATTCTGCCTACGAGACCTATAATGTCGTGACCATCTACCGCTAGCCGGC
>CAMJAJ010000218.1 GCA_946403565.1 uncultured Treponema sp.
TGTCCTAAGTCGCGATATTGTAGCGACTTAGGACTCGACGGCACTCTCTAAAAACTGGGCTTGACCAGTTTTTAGAGATGCCCTATACTTCCGTGATGGACATGGAATACAAGCGCAGGGTCGTGGGCGAGAAGATAGCGATAAACGAAAACGAGGTCAAGAGCTTCTTTGACCGCCGCTGTGAGAAGAAGCTGCCCTACCTCTACAATTACGTGAACTATCAGGACAAGCATCCCGAGCTTGCCTTGGAGCGGGACCGCTACGAGAAGGAGAAGATCCTGCCCCTGCTGAACCTCAGGCCGGGCTGCCGGGTGCTCGACATAGGCTGTGGGGTTGCCCGCTGGGCCACGGATGGGGTCATGGGGACCATCTCGTCCGAGGGAACCTACGTGGGCGTGGACTACACGGCCGGCCTTTTGGAGATGGCGAAACAGAATACGGCCTCCTACTCCAACTGCCGCTTTTTCTGCGGGAGCTTCCAGGACATCCTTTCGGTCCTGCCTGAGGACCTCCGCACCGCCAGGTTCGACGTGGTCCTGGTCAACGGCGTGATGATGTACATAAACGACGGGGACATCCCCACCTGCCTGGGCAACGTGAACCGCCTGCTGGCGGAGGGCGGGATTGCCTACCTGAAGGAGTCCGTCGGCTTCACCGAGCGGCTGACGCTGAACAAGACCTATTCGGACGAACTGACGAGCGACTACAGCGCGATTTACCGGAGCATAGCCGAGTACGACGCGTTCTTTGCCCGCTGCCTGCCGGATCCGGACTTTACGGTGCTGGAGCGGGACGACATGTGGAAGTGGAACCTGCACAACCGGCGGGAGACCACCGCCTACTACTGGATAATCAGAAGGAACCGGGCCTAGCGAGCCGGACTGGCTCTATTGGCCTGGGAACTGCATTCTTAGGGCTGTCCTATTGGGCTATGGCATCCAGTTCCTGCCGGCTGCCCTCTATGCGGATGAACACCTGGTTGGGAAGGCATGCCGCCCATGTCCCCGGTTCGGACAGCTCGCCGGTCATCACGCAGGTCTTGCCGGGGCAGGGTGAATCCAAGAAGCGGGCCTTGCCGTCCGCAACTTCTATTTCGCTGATTCCTATTGCCCCTTCGATTTTGTAGACGGCATCCTTGGACAGGGGGTAGACGAATTCTCCCTTGGGGGTTCTGACGACCAGCTGCCCTTCGTCACCGCCTCCCCGTCTGACCAGCAGGACCGAAGCCGCCAGGGCGGCGACGAAGAGCAGGAATAGGGGGATATCAAGGACTTTTACGGTCGGAAGCTTCATTTTCTTCCATAATAATATAGCAGACTGGCTCTGTTTTGCAAGCTTGGCATGGATTCCAGCCGTATGCCCGGCCATCCGGGGGGGAGGAAAAGCCAGTTGCAAGCAACTGGCTTCCCCTGCAAAACAGACGGCGGCGGGGAATCTTTAAAAAAAACGAAAAAGCCCTTTAACTTCTTCTTGCTTTTGTGCTATAATATAACTATGCTGGTATAAAGTCGATGGTACACGATGCAGGCATGTGCATGGCAGCGTGGCCCGCGGACTTTTGGAACTGGCCCAACTATACGAGGATTTACAATGAGTGCTGAAGAACTTTATAAGAAGATAATGGCCGATGCGGGCCTTCAGGCGGCGCTTGAGAAGGCGACCGATAGCGGAACTCTGGCGGACTTCCTGTCTGCGAACGGCTGTTCGGCCAGTGTGGACGATTTCACGGCATACGTGGCCGCCCATTCCTGATCACCGCGTCGTTTAGATGACCTGCTTCGTCTTCCAATGCCCTTGGGCGAAGCGGAATACAAATGAGATGCTGCGCACTATCCAGTCCAGCATCATGGCAAACCAAGCTCCCATCGCCCCGAAGCTCACTGGCCAGTCCAGAGCTTCGGGTAACCCGAATATTCCCGTACATTTGAACACGTAGCTCATCCCGATTCTGACAGCCCACATGCTCAGCATGCTGACCAGCATCGTGTACGCCACGTCGCCCGCTGCCCGGAGCGCGTTGGGCAGGGTGAACGAGGTGGGCCAGAAGAGGAGGCCGACCGACCCGTGCAGGATCGCCATGTAGCTGGCGAGGCGGGCGGTTTCCTCGGACAGGCCGTAGAGGGCGACGATCCGCCCCACGAGGAAGAGCAGGGGCAGGTTCCAGAGCCAGAAGCCCAGGTAAGAGAACAGGAGCAGCCGCTTTGTGTAGCGGGAGGCCTGCCGCAGCTCGTTTGCCCCGCAGCACTGGCCTACGACCGTCAGCATGGCCAGCGAGCAGGCGTTTCCAGGGAGCACCTCGACGGAGGTGAGCGTGTTGGCGGCGGCGTTTGCGGCGATGGCCTGGGTTCCGAATGTAGCTATGAGGGATAGCACGAGGATTTTTCCAATCTGAAAGGTGGAATTTTCAAGTCCGTTGGGAATCCCGATCTTCAGGATCTTCCCGATGATGCGCCAGTCCAGGCTCACCCGCGATATGCCCTTTATGGAGATGGCCTTGTCCTCCGCCCCCCGCACGGCCTTGCCCCGGTACAGGTCGGCCAGGAGGACGGCGGCGGCTGCGCTCCGGGACAGGAGGGTGGGCAGGGCCACGCCTTCCACGCCCCAGCCCAGCCCGTAGATGAGGGCGGCGTTGCCCCCGATGTTGATCACGTTCACGAGGATGGCTATCCGCATGCTGATCGCGGAGTTGCCCTGCGAGCGGAAGAGGGCCGCGGAGGCGTTGTACAGCGCGATGCCGGGCAGGGCGAAGAGGGTGATGAAGAAGTAGTGCTGGCTCGCGGTCATGACGCCCGGGGCCACGCGCCCGAAGACCAGTCCCAGGAGGGGCCGGTGGAATGCCAGTCCCAGGACGAGGAGGGCGAGCGATATGCCGCTTATCGTGTAGAGCAGCTGCCGGGCGGTCTTTTCCGCCATGGCCCGGCTGCCCCTGCCGATGTACTGGGAGCAGACGACCGCCCCTCCCGTGGCGAGCGCGGCGAACAGCTGGGTGAGCAGGACGTTTATCTGGTCAACGAGCGAGACCCCGCTGACCGCCTCCTCCCCGATGTGGGCGACCATCACGATGTCCGCGATTCCGAGCGAGATCTGCAGGAGCTGCTCCACGGCGAGCGGCCATATCAGGTTCCACAGGGCGCGGCCCGTAAACAGGTCCGGGCGGGCCGGCGGTATGGCGGACGGCGCCGGGCTGGAGGGGGCACTGGCGGGCTGCTCGCGGTCTGAGGCCGGCGGTTCCGGACGGGCCGGCGGTTCGGTGTGTTCCATTGGAATTCCCACGCTTCCCGGCCGCGCCTAGTTCAGGAGCCTGTTCAGCACCGAGTCCTTCTGCCGCCAGTTCTTGTCCACCTTCACCTGAAGGTCCAGCTCCACCTTGTAGGGGAAGATTTCCGCGCACTTCTTGAGCGAGGCGACGCGGATCTGCTTGATCATCGCGGCTCCCCTGCCGATGACGATTCCCTTCTGGCTTTCGCGCTCCACGCAGAGGCTGGCCCGCACCTTGAGCTTCTTCTCGCTGGCCATCTTCATGTCCTCGATCCGCACGTAAAGGGCGTGCGGCAGCTCTTCGTCCAGGCGGTTCATGGCCTCGCCCCGGATTATCTCGGAGATGCGGAAGTCCACCTCCTGGTCGGTGTAGAATTCTTCCGGGTACAGGTGGGGGGCCTCGGGGGCCAGCTCGTACAGGGCCTTGAGCACGTCGTTCACGCCCCTGTCGTCCCGCGCGCTCATCTCCACAATCCGTTCCGGGGCGAATCCGGGAAAGGCCTCCTCGATGAAGGCCTGCGCCTTCTTGAGGCTGGACTGGGCGGAGTCC
>CAMJAJ010000219.1 GCA_946403565.1 uncultured Treponema sp.
TCACGGTGCGGGGCAGGGCCAAGCTCCTGCAGGAGCTGCAGAAGGACGCGAAGGCCAGCGACGTGGTGCTGCTCGCATCTGATAACGACCGCGAGGGGGAGGCCATATCATGGCATCTGAACAACGCCCTCAAGGACAAGACCTCGGCGGCCATAAACCGCATCACCTTCAATGAGATAACCCCTGTCGCCATAAAGGAGGCCATAAAGCACCCCCGCGACATCGACGAGGGCAAGGTCAACGCGCAGAAGGCCCGCCGCGTGCTGGACCGTCTGGTCGGCTACAACCTGAGCCCCCTGCTCTGGAAGAAGGTCAAGAACGGCCTGAGCGCGGGCCGCGTCCAGTCGGTGGCCCTCCGCCTGATATGCGACCGTGAGAAGGAGGTCGAGGACTTCATCCCCGAGGAGTACTGGACGCTGGAGGCCGACTTCGCCAAGGGAAAGGTCAAGTTCAGCGCCGAGCTCACCCAGTATGGGGGCAAGAAGCCTGATCTGAAGAAGGAGTCCGACGTCACCGCGATTGTGGAACGGATCGGTTCGTCCGAGTGCATCGTGAAGGACGTGCGGGACAGCGAGAAGACCGTCCGTCCCAAGCCTCCCTTCACCACGTCCAAGCTGCAGCAGGCGGCCGCCAACAGGCTGGGCTTCACCTCCCGCAAGACCATGCAGATAGCCCAGCAGCTCTATGAGGGAATCCAGATCGGTTCCGGCCGCGTGGGACTCATAACCTACATGAGGACGGACTCCGTCCGCATCTCCCAGACCGCCCTTGATGAGGTGCGGGACTGGCTTTCTAAGAACTATCCCGATGACCTGCCCGAGGAGCAGATAGAGTATGCCGTGGGCAAGGGGGCGCAGGATGCCCACGAGGGAATCCGCCCCACCTACGTCAAGTACACGCCTGACTACGTGAAGGACTACCTGTCCCGCGACCAGCTCCGCCTGTACTCGATCATCTGGGAGCGCTTTGTTTCCAGCCAGATGAAGAACGCCAAGACCGTGACGACCTCCGTGGACATAGAGGCGGGCGAGGCCCTCTTCCATGCCAGCGCGAGCAGGCTCAGCTACAAGGGCTTCTACAACGTCATCAAGACCCTGTCCTCCAAGGAGGACAGCACGGGCAGGCTGCCTTCCTTGACGGTGGGCGAGAAGCTTACCCCCATGAAGTTCTATCCCGAGCAGCACTTCACCTCGGGGCCGACCCGCTACACCGATGCCTCCATCGTGAAGACCCTGGAGGAGAAGGGAATCGGGCGGCCTTCCACCTACGCGCCGATCATTTCCGTCCTGCTGGACCGCTATTACGTGACCCGCAACAACAAGCAGCTGGTCCCGACCCAGCTCGGCAGGATGATCTGCAGGATCCTGGTGGAGGCGTTCCCGTCCCTCATCAACGAGCAGTTCACCTCCGAGGTGGAGAACGACCTCGACAAGGTGGAGAAGAACGAGCTTGTCTGGAACTCGATGATCGGCGACTTCTACAGGCCCTTCAAGGAGCGGGTGGACAGCGTGATGGACACCCAGGAGAGCATGAAGGGGGTGCTGGACGAGCAGACCGAGGAGGTCTGCGAGAAGTGCGGCAGGCCCATGGTGAAGAAGCTGGGCCGCTTCGGATATTTCCTGGCATGTTCAGGCTTTCCCGGCTGCCGCAACACCAAGAGCATCCCGCTCGCCAAGTGCCCGGTGGAAGGCTGCGACGGATACATCGTGGCGCGGAAGACCAAGGGGCGGGGAAAGGAGTTCTACGGCTGCACCAACTATCCCAAGTGCTCCTTCCTGTCCCACTTCAAGCCGATTCAGGCGACCTGTCCCAAGTGCGGCTGGTTCATGGTGGAGAAGTACGATAAGAAGAACGGAAGCTACAAGAGCTGCATCAACCCCGCCTGCGACTACCTGCATTCTCCGGACGGAGGCGACGTGCTTGTTCCCGAGATGGAGAGGGAAGGGCAGGACTAGCCTGGACCGCCATGGAAGGAAGGAGCCTTGGGGACTGCATCGACGAATACCTCCTGTACCTTGCGAACGTCAAGGGGCGGTCCGAGCATACCGTGAAGGGCTACTCCGAGGATTTCAGGCATTTCGACGGGGCTGTCGGGCGCGAGGCGGAGGTCTCTTCCGTGACCATCGGGCAGCTGCGTTCCCTTGTCGGCGACATGAGCCGGAAGGGCTACAGCGTTGCCTCCATAGACCGCTTCATCGCCGCCGTGCGCGGCCTGTTTGCTTATTGCAGGAAAAATCAGTATATTCAGGTAGACATCGCCCAGGAGCTTAAGACGCTCAAGAGGCCGAAGGTCCTGCCGCGCTTCATGACGCAGGCGGAGGTGGACGAGCTTTGTTCCCAGCCGGAACGCAAGCCCCTCCTGTGGCCGGCGCGGGACAGGGCGGTCTTTGAGATGCTCTATTCATCGGGCTGCCGCGTCAGCGAGCTGGCGGCCCTGAAGCTTTCCGACTTCACGGAGGGCTACGGGAGCGCGGTCGTGCTGGGCAAGGGCAGCAAGGAGCGCTATGTCTTTTTTGAGGAGGATGCCCGCGCCGCCCTGCTGTCCTATCTGGAGGAGCGGCGGCAGCGCTTTCCTGCCTCCCTGGCGGAGGGGGACGCGTTTGTTCCCCAGGTATTCCTGAACCAGCGGGGCGGTGCCCTGTCTGTCTCGGGGATGGAGATGCTGGTGCGGGAGTACAGCGGGGTCAAGGGCACGAACAGGCCCATGACCCCCCATGCCTTCCGCCATACCTTTGCGACGGCGATGCTTTTGAACGGGGCGGACATCCGCGAGGTGCAGTCCATGCTGGGACATTCCAGCATAAACGCGACCCAGCGGTACACGCACGTCACGGCGGAGCGGCTGAGGGACGTCTATAATCAGGCTTTCCCCCACAGCGGCAAGGAAGATTGAATGGGACCTCGAACGCTCGAGGCGATAAGGAGTGACCTATGGGAAAACATGATGATGTGAGGATACGGAGCACGACGGTCATCGCCGTGAAACGGAACGGGGCCGTGGCTATGGCCGGGGACGGCCAGGTGACGGCGGGAAACACCGTGGTCAAGGGGAACGCCCGCAAGGTGCGGAGGATATATGACGGCAAGGTCCTGACGGGCTTCGCCGGTTCCGTGGCCGATGCCTTCACCCTCTTCGACAAGTTCGAGGAGAAGCTCAAGGAGTTCAACGGGGACCTGACCCGGTCCGCGGTGGAGCTTGCCAAGCTCTGGCGGACGGAGCGGTCCATGAGCAAGCTCGAGGCCATGCTGATCGCGGGGCGCACCGCTAACGCCCAGGGCAAGCCCGTAGTGTTCGACCCCGTGGGAGCCGGAGCCTCACGCGCGCGCACCGACTCCGCGCTTCGCCTGATACGCGAGCTGAAGATAGCGGTGATACGCGGCAACAGCTCCGAGATCAAGACCCTCGCTCTCGGCCACGCGGGCTCGCGCGGCGTGGACGCAGCATTCGACGACGCCGTGACCGAAGAAAGCCTCGGCGCCGCGGCGGATTTCGCAAAGCGCTTTTCCGCGCAGGCCGGCGCGGTCATCGCCATGACCGGCACCATCGACGTCATCGCCGATCCCTCCCGCGCCGCGGCATGCTATAACGGCACTCCGATGCTTCGCAGCATCACCGGCGCCGGCTGCATGCTGACCGGGCTAATCGCAGCTTTCGCTGCAGCGAACAAAACTGAATTATATAATGCTATTGTTTCAGCGGTTTCCTTAATGGGTATATGCGGAGAAAAAGCAGAAAAGGATCTTAAGGAAAACGAAGGAAATATAAGCTTTAGAAATAAGCTCATTGATTCGATCTATTTATCA
>CAMJAJ010000220.1 GCA_946403565.1 uncultured Treponema sp.
AACCGCACGATCATCGACAAGCTCATCAAGGCCTCCACTCCCGCGGAACAGAAGAACGCGCTGGACACGACGGCCGCACAAGCAGATGAGTGAGACGGTCATCGCGGTTGACATAGGCACCTCGTCGCTCAAGGCCGCGGCCATAAACAGCGCGGGCCAGGTCATCGCGAGGTCCCGCATCCCCCTCATAATGCGGCACAGCGACTGGGCCGCCGGGGACTGGCGGGGCTGCTTTGAAAAGGCCCTGCTCAAGCTGGATATCACGGACGAGGAAGAGGACATAGCGGGCATCTGCATCAGCGGGAACGGCCCCACCCTCGTCGGACTGGACGGCGGGGAGACCCTGGCCTGGGACGAGCCCCTCTGCCCCCCCGAGGGTGAGGAGGTCTCCCAGGCGGAAAAGGACTCGCTGTTCATCCCCCGCCTGAAGGAGTTCAAGCGCTGCTACCCCGACTCCTGGAAGCACAGCGGGACCATATTCTCAGGTCCGGAATACCTGATTTACCGGCTCACGGGCAAAAAGGTGACCATCCTGCCCGAGGAGCGCTTTGCCAAAGCCTACTGGTCGCCCGAATCCCTGAAGGAGGCGGGCTTCACCGAGGGCGAGGCCAAGAAGCTGCCCCCCTTCGTCACGCCCGGAAGCATGGCCGGAAAACTGAAGGAAGACATCTACCCGGTGGCCCAGAAGGGGCTGCCCGTCTACTGCGGCGCACCGGACTTCATCAGCGCGCTCGTCGGCACCAACTGCCTGACGCCCGGCTGCCTGTGCGACAGGGCCGGTTCCAGCGAGGGCATAAACCTCTGCACGGACGTCCCGCTCGAGGGGGAAGGAATCAGGACGCTCCCCTCCGTCGTTCCCGGCCTGTGGAACGCGAGCTTCCTCCTGCCGGAGAGCGGGGACAGGTTCAAGGACTTCAAGGACCGGGCGGAGCAGGAGCTGCACACCAGCCTGGACTTCAACAGCCTGGTCTACCACTGCCTGCACAACCCGGAGGGGCTGCCGCTCTTTGACCAGGGCAAGTACCTCATGCTCCAGACCGCCATGCAGGTGCGGGACGGCCTGAAGGTCCTGCTTTCGCTGGCGGCGGACAAGGGAATCAGGCTGCCCGACCGTATGACGGTGACCGGGGGCCAGGCCGCCAACGACGAGTGGAACCAGATGAAGGCGAACGTCACCGGCCTGACCATAGCCGTTCCCGAGTGCAGCGATGCGGAGCTGCTGGGAAATGCGGTGTTCGCATTCACGGGGATGGGGCTGTTCCCTTCCATCCAGGAAGGGGCCAGGGCGCTGACGTCCATCGGCAAGCTCTTCGAGCCGGAAGCATTCTAGCAGATGAAGGTCTATTCCCTGCCCAAGACGCTCCGGGCCATCATCTTTGACATTGACGGGACCCTGTACACCAGCAGCGCCTACGTCTTTGAACAGGTGGACGTCCAGGTCCGCCACCTCGCGCACCTCCGGGGCAAGGGGGAGGACGAGATGCGCAGGGAGATATTCGACTACCGGAAGCGCTGGGCGGCCGAGCATGACGGAAAGAAGATCAGCCTGGGCAACACGCTGACGGCGTTCGGCATCTCGATTGAGGAAAGCATACGCTGGCGCAAGACCCTGCTGGCACCGGAAAAATACCTGAAAGAGGACCCCCGCCTGGCCCAGGTGCTGGACAGGCTTTCCCAGGACTACCGCCTCGTCTGCGTGACGAACAACCCCGTCGAGGCGGCCCGGAGGACGCTGGACGTGCTCGGCGTGTCAGGCCAGCTGCCGGACATCATCGGGCTGGACACCTGCATGAAGAGCAAGCCGGACCCCGAGATGCTGCGCCTTGCGGCCCGGACGGCCGGTGCGGCGGTGGAGGAGTGCCTTTCCGTCGGCGACCGCTACGACATAGACCTGGCCCTGCCGCTGGAGATGGGCATGGGGGCCGTACTGGTCTCCGGGGTGGAAGAGGTCTATTCGCTTGCTGAAATCTTGTAGCTTTTCAAACAATGTGATACACTTTTATCTATGCAGATTATACCAGTTGCCTCGGGCAAGGGTGGTGTCGGCAAGAGCCTCTTGAGCGCGAACCTTGCCATAGCCCTGGGGCAGGCGGGAAAGAAAGTCGTCCTTGCGGACTTGGACCTTGGAGCATCGAACCTGCACCTCGTCATCGGCCAGACCTCTACCAAAAAGGGAATAGGAACATTCCTTTCTGGCCAGGGCACGTTCAAGGACCTGATAGAACCCACGGACTACGAGAACGTCTCGTTCATAGCGGGCGACTCCGAGATTCCCGGCCTCACCTCGCTCAAATCGGGCAAGAAGAACGAACTCATCCGGGAATTCTCCTCCATAGATGCGGACTACCTGATACTGGACCTGGGCGCCGGAACCCACCTGACGATACTCGACATGTTCCAGCTTTCCCCCCAGGGCATCGTGGTCACGGCCCCGACCGTAACCGCGATACTGAACGGCTACCTCTTCCTCAAGAACGTCGTGTTCCGCATGATGTACAACACCTTCAAGAAGGGCAGCCCCGCGTTCAAGTACCTGGAGAACATGCGGACGAACACGCAGGCCATGCAGAAGATCTACGTCCCCAAGCTCATCGAGCAGCTGAAGGAGGTGGACAGGCCCAGCGCGGAGCTCTTTGAGTCGCGGATGAAGCAGTTCCACCCCCGGCTCATCCTGAACATGATAGACGACCCCAAGGACGCGGACCGCGCCATAAAGATACGCCACTCCTGCCGCCAGTTCCTGGGGCTGGACATAGAGCACCTGGGCGTGATCTACCGCGACACCATGCAGGACAAGGCCCTGTCCTCCCGGCTGCCCGTCATCATCTACAAGCCGCAGTCGGTCATAGCCCAGGCGATCTACCGCATCGCCGAAAAGATAAAGCAGGACGAGTCGCTTTCGTTCGACAAGGACTACGACATGACGCAGGTCGCCGACCAGTCGTTTGACCTCGCAAGCGAGGAGGCGACCGACGACTTCTCGGCAAAGATGGCCTACATCGAGGACCTGACCGGCAGCGGGGCGTTGACCACGGGAGAGCTGGTGGAGCTCCTGCGGCAGCAGCAGTACGAGATGACCCAGTTGCGCAACGAGAACAACCTGCTCAAGAAGAAACTGGTCGACGCGGCCAAAAAGGGCTACAAGGTTTAGACAATGCAGAATCTTCTATATATCGAGTACCCCGGCTGGATTCAGCCGGAGATATTCCCCGGCCTGCCGATCCTGGGCCTTATCCGCTGGTACGGCCTGATGTACGTGTTCGCCTTTACGACGGCCTTCCTCATCCTCCGCAGGCAGATGCGCGAGGGGGCCCTGGACAGCGAGGGCTACAAGGCGACCGAAGACGACATCTTCAGCTTCATCGCCTGGGGAATCGTCCTGCTCCTCCTGGGAGCCAGGATATTCTCCTGCCTGGTCTACGACACGAGCGGGGACTACACCAAGCGGCCCTGGCTCATCTTCTGGCCCTTCGACCCCCTGACGCACAAGTTCATCGGCTTCGCAGGCATGTCCTACCACGGCGGCTTCATCGGGGGCCTGATCGGCATGATCCTCTGGTGCGCCGTCCACCGGAAGCCCCTGTGGAAATGGATTGACGCGATGTGCGTCGCCATCCCCCTGGGCTACACCTTCGGCCGCATCGGGAACTACATGAACGGGGAACTCTACGGCAGGATCACGACCGTCCCCTGGGGCACGGTCTTTCCGCGCGCCAGGCTGACGGGAGAGACCTTCTCCGCGAGCCTGGACTGGGTGCAGGACTTCGCCGCCCGCTGCGGCATGACCATCGCGG
>CAMJAJ010000221.1 GCA_946403565.1 uncultured Treponema sp.
ACTGGCTTGCAAGAATCTCAGCGGTGCTACGCACCACTTGCGATTCTTGAGGTGAATTTTGACCAGTTTCAAAAGTCCGTCTGGACTTTTGAAACTGTCTTGATTTTATCTATTATATATAGAAGAGGTTTTACATGAACTTTGTAGAAGAGATGAAGAAGAAGGCCAAGGACTACCAGAACTCGCTCGTGCTGCCCGAGGGGACGGAGGAGCGCACGGTGCAGGCCGCCGCCAAGATCGTCGCGGAGAAGCTCGCCAAGAAGGTGACGCTCTTCGGCAAGAAGGAGGACGTGGAGAAGGTCGCCAAGGACAAGGGCGTCTCCCTGGACGGCATAGACATCATCGACCCGGCCACATCGGACTGGCTGGAGGACTTCGGCAAGGAGTACTTTGAGGAGCGCAAGGGCAAGATAAACAAGAAGACGGGAGCCGCGGAGGTTCCGGACGTGGAGTCCGCCAAGGGCTTCCTCGTGAAGAACCCGCTCTTCTTCGGCGCCATGATGGTCCGCCTGGGCAAGGCCGACGCGATGGTCTCCGGCGCGCTTTCCGCCACCGCCGACCTGCTCCGCGCGGGACTCAAGGTCATCGGCACGGCAAAGGGAACCAAGACCGCCTCGTCCTGCTTCGTCATGGACACCCACGACAAGAAGTGGGGCAAGGACGGCTACCTCATCTTCGCGGACTGCGCCGTGAACCCGCGTCCGACCGCCGAGCAGCTGGCCGACATCGCGCTGGACTCAGCCAAGTCCTGCCGCGACCTTTTGGGCGCGGAGCCTGCCGTCGCCATGCTCTCCTTCTCTTCCAAGGGCTCTGCCGGAGGCGAGGACGTGCAGAAGGTGCAGGACGCGGTCAAGATGGCCCACGAGCGTGAGCCGGGCCTCCTTCTGGACGGCGAGCTCCAGGCCGACGCTGCCCTGATTCCCGAGGTGACCGCCCGCAAGGCCCCCGGTTCCCCCATCACCGGCAAGGTGAACACCGTCGTGTTCCCCAGCCTGGAGGCGGGAAACATCGGCTACAAGCTGGTGCAGCGCTTCTCCGGCGCGGACGCCTACGGCCCCATCCTGCAGGGATTCGCCCAGCCGATCAGCGACCTGAGCCGCGGCTGCTCCGTCGAGGAGATCGTCGTCACCAGCGCGATAACCCTCGTGCAGGCCGGCAAGAAGAACTAGTGCAGTTTCAAAAGTCCGCAGGGCTTTTGTCCTGCCTGGACTTTTTGAAACCGGCTCCCTCCGGGCCATGCAGACCACGACGGCAGGAACCGCCGTGGTCGCCGGGAGCGGCCTGGAGGAGTTGAAAAAATCACAGGCACGGCGAGCTATCGTGAAAACATTCACATAAGGGCGAAAAATCCCTTCAAAAGGCTCAAAAATGTCTTTTTCTTTCAATATTATACTTAACATCTGGCGGATTATGATTTATAATATCCGCTAAGATAATGCCGACGGCATATCCCCACGGCACATCGTGGCTGTATCTAAATAGGAGAAATCAAATGGCTAACACCAACAAAATCACAATCATCGGTGGCGCGGGCAAGGTAGGCTCCACGGTTGCCTATGCCCTCACGCTCAAGGAACTCGCCTCCGAGATTGTCCTCATCGACGTCAGGCAGGAGGTCACCGAGGGCGAGGCTATGGACATCCGCCAGGGAACGCCCTTCGTAGGACCGGTCTACGTCCATGCCGGAGACTACAACGACGCAAAGGATTCCGACATCGTCATCCTCACGTCAGGAGTTGGACGCAAGCCCGGACAGACCAGGCTGGACCTGGCCCAGACCAACGTCAACATAATGAAGTCCATTATCCCGCAGATCACGAAGGTTGCCCCCAACGCGCTCTACGTCCTGGTCGCCAACCCCGTCGACATACTCACCTACCAGTTCGTCAAGACCTCCGGCATTCCCGCCAACCGCGTGTTCGGTACGGGAACCATGCTCGACACGGCCCGTTTCCGCGCCCGCATCGCCGAGACCTACAAAGTTTCCCAGGAGAACGTGCACGGCTACGTCTTCGGCGAGCACGGCGACTCCTCATTCGTGCCCTGGTCACTCGCCAACATCGGCTCCATCCCGGTCGACAAGTACGCGGCCTCCTTCGAGACGAAGAAACTCCCCGAGTTCAGCCACGACGATGTTGAGGACTACATCCGCAAGTCCGGCGGCATCATCATCAAGGCCAAGGGCTGCACCAACTACGCAATCGGCGTGACGACCGCCTACCTCTGTGAGACGCTGACCTACGACACGGACTCCGTGCTGACGATCACCTCCATGCTCGACGGCGAGTACGGCATCAAGGACGTCGCGCTCAGCATCCCGACCGTGGTCGGACACAACGGCATCACGAGCCGCCTCACCGCTCCGCTCCTTGACAGCGAGGTCGCATCCCTCAGGCACAGCGCGGACTGCCTGAAGGAAGTCATCGGCCAGCTCGACTTTTCAATCTAAGCCGCTATAAGCTGGAGCAGTTTTATGGAAAACTACCGCATAGAGCATGATTCCATGGGGGAAGTGAAGGTCCCGGCGGACAAGCTGTGGGGCGCCCAGACCGAGCGCAGCCACGAGAACTTCCTCATTGGAGTCGGCATAGAGACCATGCCCCGTGAGATCACCAAGGCGTTCGGCTACCTCAAGAAGGCGGCCGCCCAGGCGAACCACGAGCTGAAGGGCGAGAAGATGACGGCTGAAAAGCTCAAGTGCATCAGCCAGGCCTGCGACGAGGTCATCTCCGGCTCGCTCAACGAGAACTTCCCGCTCGTCGTCTGGCAGACGGGAAGCGGAACGCAGAGCAACATGAACACGAACGAGGTCATTGCCAACCGCGCCAACCAGATTGCGGGAAGCAAGCTCTGCCACCCGAACGATGACGTAAACATGAGCCAGTCCAGCAACGACACCTTCCCGACCGCCCTGCACATTGCGGCGACGGTCGAGATTGAGGACAAGCTCTTCCCGGCGATTGACCTGCTCGTGAACACCTTCAAGAAGCTTGAGAAGGAGAACGAGGGCATCGTCAAGTCCGGCCGCACCCACCTGCAGGATGCGGTCCCGATTTCCTTCACACAGGAAATTTCCGGCTGGAGGAGCTCGCTTGAGCGGGACAAGGAGATGATTGCATCCTCCCTCCCCTACCTCACGCAGCTCGCCTTGGGCGGAACTGCCGTCGGAACGGGGCTCAACGCACCCAAGGGCTTCGACACCCTCGTTGCGAAGAAGGTCTCCGAGCTGACCGGCAAGGACTTCGTCACCGCGCCCAACAAGTTCCATGCGCTTTCCAGCAAGGACGAGGTTGCCTTTGCCCACGGCGGGCTCAAGGCCCTCGCCGCAGACCTGATGAAGATTGCCAACGACGTGCGCTGGCTGGCCTCCGGTCCCCGCGACGGTCTCGGCGAGATTCACATCCCCGAGAACGAGCCCGGCTCTTCGATTATGCCCGGCAAGGTGAACCCGACCCAGTGCGAGGCCATGACGATGGTCGCCGTGCAGGTGATGGGGAACGACGTGGCCGTCGGTGTCGGCGCGTCCCAGGGCAACTTCGAGCTGAACGTCTTCATGCCCGTGATTGCCTACAACTTCCTGCAGTCGGTCCGCCTGCTCGCGGAGGTCATGGTCAGCTTCAACAACAACTGCGCCGTCGGCATCACCGCAAACAAGGAGAAGATGCACTTCAACCTGCACAACTCCCTGATGCTCGTGACCGCCCTCAACCCCTACATCGGCTATGAGAATGCGGCAAAGACTTCCCACCTGGCATACGAGAAGAACATCTCGCTCAAGGAGGCCTGCGTGA
>CAMJAJ010000222.1 GCA_946403565.1 uncultured Treponema sp.
CGATGGCGGATGCTGACGATTTTCTGGAATTCTCTTCAATGGCGGGTTTTTCCTATGACGACGATGATTACGACGGGGAAAGCGAATACGACGATGAAGATGATGAGTATGACGACTTCGAGAATGACGAGGACGAGTCATACGATGACGCATTCGATGACGACCCGTATGACGAACCCTTCGACGATCAGGAGATAGAGGACGGCTACGACAACCGCAAGCGCAGCTTCGACGACGACGACTTCTACGACGATGAAGAAGAGATAGAGGAAGACAGCGACCCGAGCGAGATTCCCCGCCAGGGCGACGACGACGACATGTAAAGCCACTTGAAAAAGTCCTGCGGACTTTTTCAAGTGGGGACTTTTTCAAGTGGACTATCGGACCTTCCGTCCGGCGTGCCAGAGCTTCTCTAGCTCGTAGAAATCCCTGGCCTCCTGGGTCATCAGGTGTATGACGATTTCGCCGAGGTCAAGGAGCGCCCATTCGCTTCCCTGCGGCGACTTATGGTCCGCCTGGTGGAATTCAAGCCCGTTCTCCTTGTTGTACTCCTTCACATACTTGCGGAGTCCCTCCGCATGGGCACCGCTCGTCACGGTCACGATGATGAAATAGTCCGTCCAGCTGCTCAAGGCGGATATGTCCAGCACGCACACGTCCTGTCCCTTGCCGTCCTCCAGGAGCTGGGCCAGCTCCATCGCCTTCTGCTCCGTAGTCTTCTCAGTTGCTTCCATAAAAACACCTCCTGCTCAATAAGAAAGCTCAGCGCAAAAGCCCTCCCGGGACCTTCGCGGCTGCCGCGTCTTAATTTCCGGCCTCGACATCTTCCTTGCCGAAGCCCCCCCGGACATACCGTCCGTCCCAGTCATCGCCCAGCACGAGGGTGAAATCCACGTCCTCGTTGGCGTCATCCCCGAGGTCTATCTCCTCGTCGATCATATTGTAGCAGCTTATGAAGTCGCCGAGCGTCCTCGCCGCCGCCTCGTTTCCGATATGGTTTATGATGACCGTATGCTCGTAGTCCATGCGGTCGGCATTTCCCACCCGCAGGATGCTGTAGCCCGCGTTCTCCAGCAGGATTGAGGCATTGCGGGCAAGGCCCTGCTGGTAGGTCCCGTTCAGGACCTCCACCACGTAGACCCGCCTGTTGTCCTGCGAGTCCTGGGCAATCAGCATGCGGACCTTCTGCTTGACCACGTCCTTGACCAGCTGCCCGTTCAGGAAGGGGAAGATGAGCTTCTGCCCATCCACGAGCCTCTCGCTGCCGAGGATGGACTGGCTGGTAAGGAAGTTGGAGTCAAAGTCCGTTATGACCTCCAAAAGCTCATACAGGCCGTCCTCGTCCACGTTGCCCTCCATGCAGGAGGAATAGTAGGCGAAATGCCCCTTGTTCAATATGTCGGACCTCCGGTCCTTCATGGCTGTCAGGAACGAAGTGAAGGCGGCCAGCCGCCGTCCGTCCCTGGCGGACTCGTCCTCGTCATCCAGGATGTACTCCATGTAGTCGCGGAGCTTCTCGCCGTCAAGGTTCACGGCCCCGCTCGGCAGGAGCCACCGGCCGCCGTTCCCGTCCGGCCTGTCCACGGGGTCGGGGATGAACAGGGAAAGGCCTCCCAGGTAGTCCGCCATGCGGCCGAACTCCTCCTCGCCGATCCCGATCGCGAAGGGGATGTCCAGTCCAAGCAGCTCCTCTATCTCCGCAAGGTAGGCCGCCATCCCCCGGTCGCGGTAGATCACGTCTATCCGGTCCACGCGGCCCAGGCTCTTCCAGATGGCTCCCGTGTTGCCCGGCACGTCTATGACCGCCCCCTTCTTGGAATCGGGGTACAGGAGGAACACGTCAGAACAGAGGGCGGAGCCGTCCCTGCCCCGTATGACGAACAGGACCTTCACCACCTGGTCCTTCTTGAGGTTCTCAGCGACGGGGTCGCGGGTCAAGGACATGGCCACCTTCACGACCACCATGGCGACGATCATGAGGATGAACAGAACGAATGCCGCGCTTTTCTGCTCCCTGCTGAGGCTCATCCCGGGAAGTCCCCCGACAGGCCCTTCGCATACTGGGCGTCGCGGACTATGTCGCGCCTGAGGCTCTCGTGGAACCTCCTGCTCACGTCGGCGACCTTCTTGCCCTTGGACTCAAGGTAGCGCATGTTCTCCTCCAGCACGGCAAGCGTGAGGGCATCGAGGCTCTTGGAAAACAGCCCGTCACGGTACTCCTGCGTGGACTGGGGGCGGCCCGGCTCTATCTTGTCCGCCGCATAGATTATCTTGGCGAGCGGGCAGAGGCTCGCGCCCCCCATCGTATGGCGGGAGACCGCCTGTATGATATCGGGATCGTCCACCCCGAAGTCACGGAGCAGCATCATTGCGGCCGCCCTGCCGTGCAGGAGGGCAGGCTTCTTCCGCTCCACCTCGGAAATGGGCTGCTGGTCCTTGGAGGCCAGGTCGAGCAGCTCCTTGTCGTCCAGGTCCTTGCACATGTCGTGCGCAATCCCGGCCAGGTAGCCCTTCTCGGGAGAAACGCCGAACATCTCGCACATCAGCTCGGCCGTCGTCGCGACCCGCAGGCTGTGCTCCCAGCGCTCCTTCTTCACGGCGGCCTGGGCGGCCGCGCTCACCCTGTCAATCAGTTCCTTCGTTATTTCCATCAGTATACAGCCTTCTTTCCATAATATAGCGGAAAACGGCGGCAGGAACAAGATACTTGAATCCCCTGCCCTCCCCTGCCCGCGTCCTGATGTCGGTGGAGCTGAGGGGAATCGCCGCGTTGGAAAGCCGGGCCGCCCCGTCAAAGAGGGGGTCGGTGGAAAAATCGTAGTCCAGGTTGTCGGCAAAGCTGGCCTGGGCGTACGCCCCGTGGGGCGTGTTGGCATGGGCGCGGGACTCGATGGTCATCGGCCGCCGGGCCAGGATCAGCTGGCATCTCCGGGACAGCTCCTCCGCATTTTTCCAAAGGTGGAAGCCCGGCAGAAGGTCATCCCCCATTATGAGGCCGATCTTCCCCTCCAGCACGGAGGCGTACTTCTCCTCCAGGAAGGCGACGGTATCGCAGGTGTAGGAGATGCCGCCCCGGTCTATCTCACAGGACTCGACCGCAAAGCGCTCATCCCCCTCGCAGGCCCGGCGGACCATCTCCAGCCGGTCCCCGGCCGCGACCTCGTCACGCGCGTCCTTGTGGGGGGCCTTATAGGTGGGGATGAACAGCACGCGGTCGTAGCCCAGCACCGAGCAGACCTCGTCCGCGAGGGCGAGGTGCCCTATGTGGATGGGGTTGAAGCTCCCCCCGAATATCGCCAGCTTCATCAGTCCTCCTGCTCCGGCTGCATGCCCGGGTACTGCACCTCCATGCTCTCGTCCACCGACCGGCTCTCCAGGAAGCTGGAATGCTTCTCGCCCCGGTCCGCGGAGTCTCCGGCATGGTTGCGGCCCGGCGCATGGGTGCGCTCCATCTTCTCCACCAGCTCGATGACGGCCTTCCTGGCCGCCCCCATGTTGGTCCGGGCCATGACGGAGACCGGTATGACGTTCACGTCCTCGCCGGAAGCAAGGATCTCCTCCTTGACCCGCTGCGCCATCTCGGGGGCACCCTCCAGGTCTATCTTGTTGCACAGGACGATCCGGGGCTTCTCCGCAAGCCCCTCTCCGTAGCTGGAAAGCTCCTTCACCAGCGCCCCATAGGCGGCGAGGCAGCCCTCGTCCGAGCAGTCGATCATGACGAGCAGGCCCGCGGTGCGGGAGATGTGCTTGAGGAACTTGATTCCCAGGCCCGCC
>CAMJAJ010000223.1 GCA_946403565.1 uncultured Treponema sp.
CAAACGGCAGTTCTGGCAGCGGGAGATCTTCGCCACGATGTCCTCAAGGGAGATGCCGTCCGGGACCGCCGCCCCGCCGGAGGCTGCCGGTTCAGGAACGGCCTCGACGTCGTCCTGAAAGGCGAAACAGCCTTCGTCCAAATCCCTGTCCGCATATCCTGCATAGCAGGCGGACGCCGCCCGCACGAAGCCCAAGATGTCCTTTTTCTCTGCTGCCGTCATCGCCAGCAGTATAACCCATCCTTGTAACTTGGACAATATGCCGTGTGTTTTTTTGAGAAAGCTGCCGATAAATGATTTTCAGAGGTCTATCTGTTTTAATGGAAAGGAGAATCAAGGCATTCGCGCCTGCACTCTTAGGACTACTCATCACCGTATGCTGCCCCTCCGCCGGAAGCGCCAGGGGTGCGCAGGAGCTCGTGCGCGCAGGCAGCTGGGTCTACGACGCCTTCGCGGCCCTCACCATCGAGACCGGCATGGTGGACTTCTCCGACCAGGCCCCCCTGTCCGTGGCGGAGCTCAGGACCTACTTCGACGAGATCGACTACGACATCCTCAGCCCCGCGGGAAGGACCCTGTACAGGCGGCTGGAGGACTTCTTTGACGACGACGACCTCTCGCTCAACCTGGACATACTCCAGCTGGGCGTACGGCCCGAGCTGAACCTGGAGGGCTACTACAAGTTCAATGACAAGCTCCCCTGGACCTACGGCCGCTATGACAAGCAGCCCCTCCTGTTCGCGCCGGTGTTCCTGAACCTCGGCGACTGGGTCACGCTGGACATGGACCTGGAGCTGGGGATAAACAAGAAGCAGATGGAGAAGAAGGACGACTACACGAACGTCCCCCTGGACGTGAAGCAGCTGAACGCCGACTTCCCCAGGACCGGCTACCTTTCCACCGGCTACCGGTTCACCGACAAGACGGGGGCGAACCTCCGCGTGGGCATGGGGGAGCAGGACGTGGGCCGCAGCCTGACCGGCTCCATCATCCAGAGCCGCTACTTCACCGGAAGCAGCTGGGCCAACCTGGAGATATACAACCCGAACGTCCGCTACAACATGAACGTGACGCAGTTCAACGTGGACAAGTACATGTACACCCACCGCTTTGACTTCCGCTTCTTCAACAAGCTGCACCTGTCGGTGATGGAGTCCACGCTCGTGTACGGCCCCATGGAGCTGCGCTTCCTGAACCCGCTGACGATCTTCCATGGGATGCACAACTGGAAGGACTACTTTGGGAAAAACTATCACACGGGGGAAGAGAACTTCGGCTGGGACGAAAGCGCCTGCGCATACCTTGCGGCCACGGCCTCCTACGCGCTGACCAACAGGCTCCGCATATACGGCCTGTACGCCCAGAACCAGCTGCAGCTGCCGTCGGAGGTCACGGAGAACGATTCGACCCCCAACGCGATGGGCGGCCAGCTGGGACTGGAGTCCTACATCCCCCTCGCAAGCGGCTACCTGCACTCGTGGCTGGAAGGCTCCTACACGACCCCCTACATGTACATAAAGGAAAGCCCCAACTGGAGCATGGCCCGCGGCTACACGGAGAACATAGGCTATTCGGACACGGCGGACGCACTCTACGAGTGGATAGGCTCCCCCTTCGGCCCCGACACCATCGCGGGCAAGCTCGCCGTCGGCTACGAGGTTCCGGGCCGCTGGTCGCTCACGGCATCGGGCCTCTTCATGGCCCGGGGCGAGATGTCCGGCACGAAGATATATGACAACAGCTGGTGGCATGGGAACGATTCGTATTTTGCAAACAACATGGCCCCCAGGAAGAATATGCCGTACCCGACCTACAATACGGACGATGACGTAAAGGCCTGGGCCTTCCCGAACAGCAAGATGCAGGGCAAGGAGACCGCGAAGAAGAAGCAGGGCCTGTCCACGCCCTCGAGCCTGAACGGAGGGGCGACCGAATACGTCCTGAACGCCGCCCTCAAGCTGAACTACGAGCCGTTCGACTACCTGTCCCTCCAGGTGCAGCCATCCTATACCTACGTCATAAACTCGGGCAACGTGGAGGGCAAGACGAGGCACGGCCCCGAGCTGTCCATCTCCATCAAGATCAAGATTCCGGAGATGTTCAAGAAATGAGGATGGCCCGACGCACGCTCAGCATCATCCTGCTCTCCCTCCTGGTCCTGCCGGCCTTCGCACAGATAAGCGTGGACCCGAACGACGACTTCTACGAGTACGCCCAGGCCTGGGAGATCCGGGGCCTGGTCAAGACCCTGCCGCCCGTCCGTCCCTATTCGCTGAACAGCATAAAGAACATCCTCCAGCAGGTCATCAAGCGGGGCAACCGCAAGGACGTGGCGCTCGCCATCGAGTACTGGAACGAGATAAGCGGCAGGCCCATGCGGGTGAAGGCGGAGGCAAAGGGGAAGGGCACGCTCAAGCGCAGCAGCAGGAGCGGCATCGAGGACGAGGCGGAACAGGACCTGGACAAGCTGCTCTGGGGCAGGTTCGCGCTCGCAGGCGACGGCTACCTCTTTCCGGGCCTGGTCTCAATCGGCTACGACCTGGGCGTGCTGGCGCGCAGCAAGGAGGACGAGAGGCCCTTCCTGCCCTATGGGACGAACTCCGCATACGACGCCATACAGGATCCCGCGACGCTCGGCCCGCTCTACGGCTACATCGACATGAACGCGTCGGCCTCCATAGGCACGAACGAGCTGTTCGCCCAGCTCGGGTTGAACCGGACGGGCTATGGGCCGTTCCCCAAGCGGGGGCTCGCCCTGAACGAGACCGCCTACCACTCGGGCAACATCTCATACAACATCGTCAAGGACAAGTTCACCTTCGTGCAGCAGTACTCGGCCATCGGGGCCACCAAGAGCTACGACGGCTCGGGCCTCAAGCCAGAGAAATTCCTGGCCTTCCACGCGCTGGAATACCGCTTCACCCCCAAGTTCTCCGCATCCTACTATGAGAGCATCGTCTACGGAAAGCGCTTTGACCTGTCCTACTTCCTTCCGGTCCCCTTCATGGCGGCCCAGGGCCTCGGCGGAAACAGCGACAACACCCAGCTGGGCCTCCTGTTCAAGTACAAGCCCATTCCCAACCTGCTGTGGGCCACGGACCTCTTCGTGGACGACTTTGACGTGAACGCCCTGGTCAAGGGCAGCCTGGACAGCAAGAACCGCTTCGCCCTGCAGACCGGGCTCATCTACGCTCCGGAGGATTCCTACTGCCGTAAGGTAAGCTTCGTCTATACGGCGGTCGCTCCCTACACCTATTCGCATTGGGACTATATGTACGATGACAGTGCCTACATCGGGCCCGACATGTACAATTACCAGAACTACACGAACAACGGCATCCCGATTGGGACAGCATATGCCCCCAACAGCGATTCAATCGAGCTGAGCCTGGACTTCAAGCCGACAAGCAGGCTGCGGATAGGGGTCGGCTCGTCGCTGATGCGGCATGCGAACGTCTGCGAGAGCCTGAGCGACGAGGAGGCCATCACCTTCCTGTCCTCCGAGGCACAGACCTATGCGACCGACGGCGGCATCCTCACGCACTCCATGTTCTCGAATCCCGACGACGAGAGCGGGGAGCACGTGGAGTCCGCCTGGAAGTCGCTCAATTTCCTGAACCAGGAGCACAAGATGTACGTCGTGCAGGCCAAGGTTGACCTGGACTACACGCTCCTCAAAAACAACTTCGGCTCGCTGACGCTGAACTTCTGCAACGTGCTCCAGTTCACGCAGAACAAGGGCGTGGACAACCAGCTGTATCCGGG
>CAMJAJ010000224.1 GCA_946403565.1 uncultured Treponema sp.
AGAACGAGCGAACGATGTTCACCTTCCTGTCGGGGGACGGACGGCACACCCTATCCAGCCTGCTTGAAAAGACCGACTTCTCCAAGAGGGGCAAAGGAGGCCTGCCGCTCATAACCCCAGATGTCCTGTACGACTACTTTGAGAAGCAGATGCGACAGGAGAGCTACACGAGCGCGATAAAGAAAGCCTACAACGCCTCCCGGAAAGCCCTAGCCGCGATAGAAGATGGCAAGGACGCACTGTCCCGGCTTAAGTCCAGGATAATAAAGACCCTCTGCCTCATCTATGCCGTGGACCAAACCGGGCGACTGCCCCCTACGGCGGAGACGCTGAGCGACATCTTCTGCGACCCGGGCGAAAGCAGAAAGGACATGGGGCTGGCGGTTGACGGCCTCCTGCATGACGGCATCCTGTACCTGCGCCGCACGAACGGCTTCCTCATCCTGAAGGAGAACATGGATGCGGACGTGAGCATCCTGATACGCGACGAGCTGGAGAAAAGGCGGCACAAGGCCGACGACATGGAAATCATTAACAAGCTCAACACCGAGAAGTACCTGTACCCCATGGAGTACAACATACAGAACGACATGACCCGCTACCTCTGCTTTGAATTCGTCAGGCTGACCGCGCTGGACAAGAAAGACGGGAGCGAACGCATCGAAAGCCTGAGCCGGGAGATGGTCGGGGATGGGCTGGTGCTGGGAATCATAGACGACAGGCCGGTTGACGAACGCGAACAGGATGATGATGCGGCAAGGCGGACGGCGAAGAAGCTCACTAAGAAATGGCCCTGGCTGTGCGCCATCGTCTGCCACGACGTGGACTTCCCAAAGCTCTCCGACGACATCCGCACGCTCGATGCCATACTGAGCCTGAAGGAGAAGCTTTCGGAGGACAGGATCCTCGTGGACGAGCTTTCCATGATGCAGGAGGACCTGGAAGGCGGGCTGCGCCTCTTTGTCCAGAACCACACCCACCCGGAGAACGGAACCGCCGAATACTTCGCCGACGGCAAGGAGAACGGCGGCAGCAAGAAAAAGCTCTGCCGCAGGTCAGACCTCAGCTCGCTCCTGTCACAGATGTGCAGAAGCTGCTACCCCGATACCCCCGTAGTGAGCAACGAGGCCCTGAACCGGGACAGGCTGACCGGAGCCGCGGACAAGTCCCGCCGCATCCTGATCGACGCCATGCTCACTTCGGACAAGGCGGGGCTTGGGATAAAGGGCGGGCAGGAGCTTTCCTTCATGCGGAGCACCCTGGTTGTGCCGGGTGTCATGGCGGACCCCAAAGATGCCCCGGACGCCCCCAAGAGGTTCAGTACGTCTGGCGACGGCGTAGACGCGAAGCTCCACAAGCTGTTCGCGGAAATCGAGGATTTCATCCGGCTTGCCAAGGCCGGGGAAGCAGACTTCGACAAACTGCTGGACAAGCTGACAGGCAGGGAAAGCGGCTTCGCCGTCAGGAAGGGAATCGTGCCGGTATACCTCGCGGTCTGCCTTTTCCGGTATGCGCGGAACGTGCTTATACGGCGCGGGGCAGAGGAGCTTCCTCTGGATTCGGCGACCCTCTGCGCCATAACGGACAGCCCGTCCGGCTGCACATTACGCATCATGGAGTTCGACGAACCGGAGGAGCGGTACGTGAACGCCCTGCTCTCCCTGTTCCCGGGTGACGGCGGGGATGCGTCTTACGACGCGATTGTCGGGCGCATGGTCGGCTGGTACCGATCGCTCCCGAAGTTCTCACGTGAGAAGAAAAAGGATGCCAGCGCGGAGAACGTCCGGTTCATAACGGAGCTGAAGGGCGCGGAATCCAGGAGCCGGGGCTTCCTCTTCTCATCCATCCCGGAGATTTTCGGGAGCAGGGATTTCGCGGACACGCTGCCGGAGAAGGTCTCAGGTACGAAAGACTTCTTTGACCGCTGCCTCCAACGTGAGGAGGAAAAGCTTGTCAGGCTGACGGAGGAAATCCTGTCGCGCCACGTGCAGGAGGATACAGGCGGGAATCTGACGGAAGCCTACGCCGCCTTCCGCAGGAAGCTTGAGAGCCAGTCACCGGGAATAGAGGGGCACAGATTCGCCAACGCAGCGGAGTTCCTGCTCTCCGTGTTCGACGGATGCGGGAATGACGGGCGGGCCGCTGTAAGGTCGCTCGCCCCGGTGCTGACTGGACTGGGCGTAGCAGACTGGAACGACCAGACGCAGGCACTTTACGAAAGGCGGATGAACGAATTCGTAGAAACCCTTGACAGTTATGCGGGCGGAGGCAACCCCATGAACGGTGGTGACGGGGACGGTGGCTCCTACCGGGTGGCGTTCCCCGGTGAAGAAAAGTCCGTCAGCTTCGGGAAAGTCTCCTGCTCAGGAAAAGCGGAATCCCTCCTTGAGGAGATACGCAACACCATGGACGAGTACGGGCAGTCGGTGAGCGCGGGCGAGAAGCGGGAGGTGCTCATGCGGATGCTGAAGGAGCTTTGCTGATGGACAGGACAGCATACTTTGACAACGCGGCCACGACATACCCCAAGCCCACATGCGTCTACGACTTCATGGACAAGTTCTACCGTGCGGAAGGTGCGAGCGCGGGACGGGGAAAGCACAGGCTCACGTCCGAATCATCAAGACTTATAAGCGGGACACGGGTACTCGTCAAGGAACTCCTCTGCTGTCCGAACAAGGACGTGGTCTTCACCCCCTCGGCGACGGCCGCGCTCAACATGATATTGCAGGGAACCGTCAGAAGGCTGGAAGCCAAAGGCGGCACGACCACGGCATACATCTCGCCGTTCGAGCACAACGCCGTCACCCGTGTCCTCCATGCGATTGAGGAGGACGGGCGGTGCGGCGTCAAGGTCCTTCCGATCAGGGACGGACTTGTCTATGACATGGAAGAGTTGCGGCGGGTATTCGAGGCGGAGCCTCCTTCCCTGCTTGCCGTCAGCCATGTGAGCAACATGTGCGGGCTTGTCCAGCCGGTCGAAGCCCTGTGCCGACTTGCAAAGGAGTATGCCGCAGTGACCGTGCTGGACATGGCGCAGTCCGCCGTCCTCGTCCCATTGGAAACGGGATCAGATTTGTTCGACTTCGCGGTGTTCGCCGGGCACAAGACGATCATGGGGCCTTTCGGCGCGAGCGGCTTCGTCAAATCCCCCACAACACCGCTGCCCCCGGTCATCTTCGGCGGAACGGGAACGGAAAGCGCGAGACAGGACATGCCGGACGAGGCACCGGCCCGCTACGAGCCGGGCAGCATGAACACGCACGCAATCGCGGGGCTGAACGCCGCCCTGACTTGGTGGAAGGCCGACGCGGATGCCATACGCCGGAGGGAGGAGGAGAACCACAGGAGGCTGCTCGGACTTTTGTCCCGCTACGACTTCGTGAAGCTCGTGGGAATACCGGTGGAAGAGCGGCTTGCTCAAGCCAATGGGTCCGAACGCTGCACCGGCGTGGTCAGCTGCCTCTTTGACGGCTACAGCGCGGAGGAGATGGGAAACGTCCTTGACGAGCAGGGAATCGCCGTCCGCGCGGGCCTGCAATGCGCACCCCTTGCCCACAGGACGCTCGGCACCTTCCCAGCCGGAACGGTGAGGTTTTCCACCCAGTACTTCACGGACGACGCGGACTTCGCCGCCCTGGAAGCAGCGATGGAGTATATAAAGCAGAATAGGTAAGAGGAAATTAGAGGAGTCGAATATGAGTGAAACATTAAAACTGAGGGATCTTCTTGAGGAAGTTGAAAACAAAAAACTTGTGCTTCC
>CAMJAJ010000225.1 GCA_946403565.1 uncultured Treponema sp.
GTCATAGAGGCCTGCCGCCTCTTCGACATGCCCACGGAGCGGATACAGGTCGTCGTCCACCCGCAGAGCCTCGTGCACAGCCTGGTGCGGACGAACGACGGCATGCTGTACGCGCAGATTTCAAACCCCGACATGCGGCATCCCATCCTGGGGGCCCTGACCTGGCCGGAGAACCGGACAAGCTACCTTGAGGAGTTCGACCTGGCGGGACAGGCCATGACCTTCTTCCCGCCCCGCATGGACTCCTTCCCCATGCTTCCCCTCGCCTACTCCTGCGCCAAGGCCGGCAGGTCCTATACCATCGCCTTCAACGCGGCAAACGAGGTCGCGGTCGCCGCCTTCCTCGAAAAGAAATGCTCCTTCATGGACATCCCCAGGATTGTGGGCGGCTGCCTGGAGGCAGACTGGTCGGCCGAACCCGACAGCCTGGAGGCGGTGCTCGAGATGGACGGCCTTGCGCGTAACAAAGCGGGCAGTCTGCTTGTTAAGCTGGCAGGGGGCGGTGTTTGACGGTCATAATAGGCATAATCGGCCTGGGTTTCCTCATATTCTTCCATGAACTGGGTCACTTCACGGCGGCCCGGATATTTGGCGTGAAGGTGCTCGCCTTCTCCGTGGGAATGGGGCCCGTCTTGCTCCACAAGGAGATTGGCGGCACGGACTACCGACTCTCGCTCATCCCCCTCGGCGGCTACTGCTCCATGAAGGGCGAAGGCGACTTCAAGAAGGCGATGGAGGAGAACAGGCGCGCAATCGAGGGTGAGGCGGACTCCTTCTACGGGGTGCATCCCTTCAAGCGCCTGCTCATCGCCTTCGCAGGCCCCTTCTTCAACCTGCTGTTCGGATTCCTCGCGTTCTACACCATCGCCCTGATGGGATACAGCTATTACAGCGCGGGAACCCAGGTGAGCATGGCGGACGAGGTGTACGAGGGCATGGCATCCCCCGCCCACGAGGCCGGAATGATGAGCGGCGACACGATCAAGGCGATTGACGGAAAAGCGATGGAGTCCTTCAGCGACCTCTCCAGCTACATAGCGACCCACCCCGACGCGGACATCCTCATAACGGTGGAACGCGACGGAGCGGAGCTCGCGATTGCCGTCCACACCCTGCTCGACAAGGAGACCGGGGCAGGAAAGCTGGGCATCGTCTCGTCGGCAGACTCCGTCACCGAACGGCACTACGGCCCCTTCTCCCCGCTCGCCGCGACAGGAGAGGCGGCCAGCCAGTGCGTCAGCCTCATCACGCTGACCTTCAAGAGCATCGGCATCCTCTTCAAGGGCGTGGACGTGACCAAGGCCGTCTCCGGCCCCGCCAGAATCACGACCATGCTCGGCGACACCGTAAAGGAAGGCTTCGCCGAAGGCGTGCAGGTGGGAATCATCAGCAGCCTGCAGTTCCTCGCGCTCATCAGCGTTTCCCTGTTCATCACGAACCTGCTGCCCGTCCCGATCCTGGACGGCGGGCTGATCCTCTTCGCGCTCATAGAGATCGTCGCGCGGAGGAAGATGCATCCAAAGCTGCTCTACTACATACAGTATGTCGGAATCGCCTTCATCGCGCTCCTGATGATCATCGCGCTCGCTGGAGACGTGCGCTACTTCATGGGGAAATAGCCAAAGGCGACGGTTTCAAAAGTCCAGATGGACTTTTGAAACCGGTCAAAATTCACCCCAAGAATCGCAAGTGGTGCGTAGCACCGCTGAGATTCTTGCAAGCCAGTGCAAAACACTGGCCCGGCGGCAGCTTGCGAAACATTTTCCGGGCTGCCCTACAGGAAGGAAAACAGGAGGAAATGAAATGAAAAGACCAAGTCCTGTGCTCGCCACGCTGTCGCTGGCCATGCTGTTCGCATGCGGAGGACCGCTTTCCGCGCAGTCCTACCGGTCAAACCAGCCCCACAGCGGGACCGTCACGGCCATCGCGACAAAATCGGACGAACAGTCCTTCTTTTCGGCCGGAACCGACGGCTTCCTGGTCAGATGGGACAGCCTGGGCCAGGGAGAAAGCCAGGGGGAACGCTACCAGATAGGCGACTTCCCCATCAACCTGCTCACCATGAACCCCGCCGACAGCGATGTCGCGGCATACGAAAGCGACGGCCTTTCCGCCAACAGGGTGTCGGTGTACGACTGGAACACGTTCACCTGCCGCTTCGCAAAACGCTTCAAGAACACCGTGACCTGCCTCTCCTACTCGGCAAACGGAACCTACCTGTTCGTGGGCACCTCGTCGGTGGGCGGAACATTCATCCTGAACGCAAAGACCGGCGAACTCGTGAAGAACATAAAGACCATCCCCGGGGCAATAACCATGGCGAAGACCGGGGAAAGCGAGAAGTCCGCCATCATGTACTCCCCTGCCGGCTACCTCTACTACTGGGACATGAAGAAGGGAAACGTGAAGGTCCGCTTTTCCACCGAAAGCTCGCTGGAGCAGCCCTGCCTGTTCGGGAGCGGCAAATACCAGAACAGGTTCTTCGCAGGCGTGAAAGGAAACACGATATACGTCATCGACGCAACGACCGGGGAAACGCTCGCCAGCTACAACGCCACAAACCCCATGCTCGCCTCCTGCAACGGCGACTACGAGGAGGGGCTCTTCTACGTAAGCGACCGGGGCCAGGGCTACTCGCTGAGCCTGATAAGCAACGAATCGCTCGAAGCCTACCTCAGGCAGGGGGGCGGCCAGAAAGCCATGATTCCGTCGAGCAGCCTGGTAAAGAACTTCATGGGGCATGAAAGCTCCGACAGCTTCTGCTCCATAGCGAAGAACCAGGAGCGCATCATCCTGGGCAGCAAGGGGGGCGACATCTACACCTTCTCGGACGTGAAGGAGTCCGAGGCATACTCCCTGGAGCCCATAACGCAGGGCAAGTTCGGCCGGGTGAACGACATCGCATTCGACGGCACGGACTTCTACGCGCTCGCCTCCGGCAAGATCTACCGGATGGACTTTGGCTCCGACAGCACGGACGAGCTGGCCTCATCCCCGGCCGGCATGGACAGCATGGCCGCATACGGGGAGGACTTCATCCTCTGGTCCAGCAGCGCCCGCGCACCCGTCTACCGGCTTTCCCGCCAGGACGGCACGAGCGAGCAGCTCTTCACGGCGGGCGGGAACATCACCAAGCTCCACCTGCTGGATGATGAGATCATCTACCTCCAGGGGAACAGCTCCGTCCACCAGTACTCCTTCAAGACCGGCAAGACCAGCCTCCTGTACTCGGGCACATCCATAGAGGACGCCATGCTGGTCGGCAGCAGGCTCTACGTCGCCAAATCCGTGGCAAATGCGAACGAATCAGACATGATGAGCGTGGACCTCAAGACCAAGGAGACGGTCCCCATCAAGACGGCAGGAACGGTCGCCTTCTCCCTGAGCTACGGCGGAGGAAAGAACCTGTACGGGGTGGAAATAGAGAAGACGGGCGACGACGAATACCAGACGCAGGTCTTCGCCTACGACACGGAGAAAAAGGCCTTCCAGTCCCTGCTCCGCTTCAACGCCGAGGACAGCTCGGCCTGCACCCAGATCTCCGGGGACGAGCTGTACACCAACATCGGCAGGATGCAGGTGTACGCCTACAACCTCAAGACGAACAGGAGGAGCTCCTTCAGGAGGTCATCGTCGCTTCCGGTGAAGGTGGTCGGCAGGTCGTCCCTCCAGCTCTCCGTCCTGAACCAGGACGGCAGCATCTCCTGGTACGGACCGCGTTCCAAGCAGCCCCTC
>CAMJAJ010000226.1 GCA_946403565.1 uncultured Treponema sp.
CGAAGGCGGGCGCTCCGCGCGGCGTCTAAAGGCCGGCCCCGCGTCCTTCCCGGCCGACCCCTTACCCCCGGCCCACGCTTGGCCCATGCCTACTCCTTACTCTCGGCCCGCGCTTAGCCCCGGCCGCGCAGGGGAATCTCAACGAACACCTCGCAGCCCTCGCCCGGCTCAGACTGGATCCTGAAGACACCGCCCAGGACCTCCGCCCGGCTCTGCATCCCCCGTATGCCGTAGTGCCCCATCCCGGCGGGGGTATCCGCCTTTCCCGCCGCACCGGCGGGCTGGACCTCGGCAGCGTAGCGGACGGCCGCCGGGTCAAAGCCCTTTCCGTCGTCGCTGACGACCAGGACCAGCGAGCGGCCGCCGTCGGGGAGCGTCCCGCCCCGGAACAGCACGGAAATCTCCTCCGCCCCCGAATGGCGGGAGGCGTTGGACACGGCCTCCTGCATGATCCTGAACAGGTGCAGGCGCTGCTCCTGCGACAGGGGTGAAAAGTCCGCGTCCTCCCGCAGGGAAAGCCTGCACTTCGTTCCGCCGGCCGAGCCATGCGACACGTTGGCGGCCCACTCCAACAGCACCGTGCGGAAGTCCCCCAGCAGGTCGGGCGGGATGATGTTCCGTATGACCGAGCGGACGTTCTCTATGTTCGCGCCCTCCAGCCGCTCGATCCGCTCGTAGAGGACCCGCGCGTCCGGGTCATCGTGTATGTGGCGGCGCAGGTTCTGCAGGGCAAACAGCGCGCTCCGGCTGTCCTGGGCAATCGTGTCGTGCAGCTCCTTGTAGATTCGGCCGCGCTCGTCCTCCTGCATCTTGATCGTGGCCACGCTGACCGCCCGCTCCAGCTCCGTCTTGCGCCTCAGCTCGGCAAAGTGCCGCTGCTGGTGCAGGAAGAGGACCAAGGAGAAGATGAACAGGAACGAGAAAGAGGAAAGCAGGAGCAGGATAAGAACGATTACGCTGGACGAACGTTCGGAGCTCAAACTGGACAGCCTGCCGTAGCTCAGGAGCAGGGCTTCCAGTCGGTCGGTGACCGCCTTCAGCTCCGCGGCATCTGCCTCCCCACTGCCGACTTCGCAGGCAGAAAAGGCGACGATTTCGCGCACCACGTCCTCGATCTCCGGCACGTCCTGCGCCTTCAGGATGAACACCGGCGAACGTTCGTAGTCCGCCGCCAGGTCATGGAAGCGCACTAGGCCGGCGGCATCAGGCGTTCCGCCGTCGGCGCAGGCATCCGCCCAGGCGTTCAGCAGGGGGTCGCCGTACGAGCGCGGCGAGCATGAGGCCAGGGCCAGCAGCAGGAAGAGCAGGCAGACCGGAAGGACAGGCAGCGCGACAGGCCGTACTTTCACCCCCCGCCGGGCACGCAGCGCGCCGTCCGTCCGCCCGCAGCCGGCCAACGCTACCCGCGCCATGCGGCCCGCACCCCGCCGAAGGCCCGCCATGCTACTCCCGCCCCCGCAGCTGCAGGAGCTCCGAACGGGTCGTCACGCCGAACTTGTCGTAGATGCGGCTCATGTAGTTTTCCACGGTACGCACGCTCCTGCCGAGCAGTTCGGCAATCTCCGGGTTGCCCTTGCCGCTGCTGGCCAGGTCCAGGATCTGCTGCTCCGTCCTCGTCAGCCCGTTGACCGCCTGGCGCACCAGCAGGAAGCGCTCGATGATGTCCCCCTGGATGAAGCGCCGCCCGTGCGACACCTCGTTGAGCGCGGTGATCAGGACGCTGGAATCCTCGTTCTTGGTCACGTAGGCATCCGCGCCGATCTCGTTGCTCATGGCGTACTCGACAAAGCCGCCCCAGTCAAAGCTGGAATAGATGATGCAGGGACAGGGCCGCTCGCTGGACTTTATGTAGCGGACAATCTCGAAGCCCCGGGTGTTCTCCCGGCCCTCCTCCCCCTTGTCCTTGAAGGACGCGTCCACGATGGCGACAAGGTTCCCGGCGGTCCCCCCGTTCCCGGCAAAGTCGGCGGAAGCGCTTTCGAACACGCTCACGGCCTCCTCGTAGCTTGAAGCCTCGCCCGCGCACCGCCAGCTGGAATTCTCCGAAAGCCACCGCATCACGCCGTCGCGAAGCATGGGGTGGTCGTCAAAAATGAGGTATCGCTGTTCCGCATCTGTCTGCATCATGTCCTCCGCCGTAAGCACGGCACATAATATCTGCGGCAGTTCCAAAAGTCCAGACCCGCCACGCCCGCCTGAACCATATTCGATTCCGCCGAAGCAAGCCGCCGGGTCAGAACGAGTACTTCCATGAAAGCGGGAAGCTGGCCGCCCAGGAGCCCTCGCCGTCGATCCAGTATTGCAGGCTGGCCTTGGCGCTGAAGGTGTTCCGCCCCGTCACGTAGGTCATGCAGGGCTGGAATTCCAGCATGGGGGCGGCGACCTCAGCCCTCCGCCTGTCGCTGTTCCGCGCCCCGGAACCCCGCTTCGCAAAGAACCAGTAGATCCCCTTGGTGTACATCCGCAGGTCGTCCAGCCCCTTCTCCCGGTCCTTGGTGAAACCCACCCCGTTCTCGCTTTCGTTGCCGAAATCCAGCGCAAGGGCCGCCGCAAGGGCCAGGTCCAGCTTGCCGGGAATGACGGCATACTCCGCCCGCGCCCCGGCGTACAGGTCGTAGATGGACTGCTTCCGCTTGAAGTTGTACAGCGCGTCCACGCTCGCCTTCAGGCCGCCCAGACGGACCGTGACGGCGGCGTTGGCCTTGTGCCGCCCGCCCACGTACACCCGCTCCAGCCCCATGCCGTCGAAGTCCAGGAAGCTCACCCGCACGGCATCCCCGTTGTAGGTGTAGCCCGCGCCGACCGCAAGGAAGGCCAGGTCAGCGCCTGCGTACAGGCCGTAGGACCTCCTGAGCGGGTTCAGCATGTCGTGCACCGTCGCCCCCAGGCTCGCCAGGTCCAGCAGCCGCAGGTCGGCACCCGCGTCGAGCACGAACGTGCCGCAGCCGCTGCTGCTGCCGTAACCCTGCCGTGCGAGCGGATCATAATCCTCCGGCCACCATCCGTCCTCGACCTCACCATTGAGCAGGTTGGGAACTCCCGCCAGGTCAAAGCCCATGGGCAGCTCCAGGCCAATCCGCAGGGCCTCCACCGGCCTGACCAGAAGCCCGAACCCGCCGCCCTGCAGGTTCGACTCGGCAAACCAGCGGTCCAGGACGGGCAGATGGCCGCCGGAGGTCGTCACGTCGTTGCGCAGGTTCACCTCCACCAGGTCGAACGGCGAAAAGCGCAGCCTCCAGTCCAGGCCTGTCCAGGCAAAGGAAGTGTCGTCGCGGTTCAAGGCGTGGTAGGCGCTGTCCCAGTTGGCATCGTAGACCGACCAGTGCTGCCCGTTGTCCCCCAGCGTGAACTCCGGCGCAAGCAGCAGGTACAGCTTTTCCGAGCCATAGCTCAGGGCGACCTTCTCCTTTATGCCCGCAAACTCCGAGTTGTAGTTCTGCCGGTCCATGTACTCCCGCCCGTGGTTGTTCCAGTTCCGCCCCAGCGATTCCACCAGGTCGGACGAAATCTCGTTCCAGAAGCTGAAGCCCTGCGGCAGCCCGTAGTCCGCCGTCGCCTGCGCGGATACCCCCTGCATGGATGCGCCCGCCAGCAGCAGGAAGGCCAGGAGGGCGGGCAGCACCCTGCCACAGCGGGCGGGCAGCAGAGCGTATGAGGAGCCCCGTCCGGCGCGGACACGCAAATGAGCCATCCTCGTCATTTCAAACCACCACGCCGCCATCATGGATTGCC
>CAMJAJ010000227.1 GCA_946403565.1 uncultured Treponema sp.
ACCGCACGATTCTCAACTTCAACCAGGACAACTTCAACCTGGAGAAGGTCGTCAATACGCTCAACGCGCTCAAGGCCGGTGGAATTGAAGTCGCCGGTGTCGTGATTGACGGTGTTGACTTCGCCAAGGTGAGCGAGGAGGACTTCCAGTCCGTCGCCAACTACGCCAAGGCCACCAAGACCAAGGTGTGGATCAGCGCGACCGCCGAGGGTGACAAGCTTGAGGATTCCGCTCCCAAGAACATCCTGCCGTATTTCACGGCTGTCGTTCACCTGGTGTCCAAGAACTCCGTGACACAGGTGGAGCTGCTGAAGTTCGGTGACAAGAAGGACGTTCCGACCAGCCTGAAGCTGGATTCCAAGACCCTTCTGATTACGCAGAACAAGTAAGTCCGTCTCAGGCGGATTGAGAGGCCGGTCTCCTTCGGGGGCCGGCCTTTTTGTTTGCCGGAGTATCTAGCTTTTTTCCGCGAAATCCTGTAGGCTAGTGGTCGTTGAAATTCTTGAGGGAACGGGAAAGATATGACCGAGTTGAAATATAAGCGGAACTTCTGCATTACGGCGCACATAGACCATGGCAAGTCCACGCTCGCCGACCGCCTCATCCAGAAGGCGCGCATCATCGATGACAGGCAGATGAAGGACCAGATCCTTGACAGCATGGACATAGAGCGGGAGCGGGGCATCACGATAAAGAGCCAGGCCGTCACCATTCCCTATCATGCAAAGGACGGACACGACTACGAGCTGAACTTCGTAGACACCCCCGGCCATGTTGACTTTTCCTACGAGGTGAGCCGGGCCATCGCCTCCTGCGAGGGCGCGCTCCTTTTGATTGACGCGACGCAGGGGGTGGAAAGCCAGACCGTCAGCAACATGTATCTTGCATTGGAGCAGGACCTGACGATCGTTCCCGTCGTGAACAAGATAGACCTTGCGAGCGCGGATATAGAATCGACAAAGAAGCAGATAGACCACGACCTGGGGCTGGATTCCTCCGACGCCGTCCTCGTCAGCGCGAAGACGGGTCAGGGGGTGGACGAGCTGCTTGAGGCCATCGTCCAGAAGTTCCCCCCGCCGGAAGGCGACGCGGAGGCTCCGCTGCAGGCCCTCATCTTTGACTGCCACTATGACGAGTACCGGGGCGTCGTCGTCCACATCCGCGTCATGCAGGGCCGGGTCAAGGAGGGCGACGTCATCCGCCTGATGGGGCGGAACGCCGACTACAAGGCCGAGCAGATAGGCGTGTTCAAGATAAAGTACGAGCAGACCGGCGTGCTGGAGGCCGGCGACGTCGGCTACATCATCGCGGGTATGAAAACGATCAGCGAGGTCCGCGTCGGCGACACGATCACCAACGCGGCAAACCCCGCTCCGGCCCCGCTTGCGGGCTTCAAGGAGGTCAAGCCCGTCGTATTCTCTTCTATATATCCGATAGATTCCAACGACTACGAGGAGCTCAAGGAGAGCATGGAGCGGCTCAAGCTCAACGATGCCTCGCTCGTCTGGGAGAAGGACAATTCGCTCGCCTTGGGCAACGGCTTCCGCTGCGGCTTTTTGGGCCTGTTGCACCTGGAGATAATCGAGGAGCGGCTGGAGCGGGACTTTGACCAGGCGGTCATATTCACTGCCCCCTCTGTCCGCTACCGGCTCAAGGTTCCCGGCAAGGACTGGTTCTTCTGCGACAACCCGGCGGACTTCCCCGAGGGCAAGATAGAGGCGGCCGAGGAACCCTACATCGACGCGAGCATCATCACGCCGTCCGAATACCTCGGTTCCATCATGGAGCTCTGCCGCATGAAGCGGGGCAACCAGAAGAACATGCAGTACCTGGACGAGAAGCGGGTGGAGCTTACCTACGACATGCCGCTTTCCGAAGTCCTCTTTGACTTCTACGACAAGCTCAAGTCCTACAGCCGCGGCTACGCGAGCTTTGACTATGAGCTGACCGACTACCGGGCGACTGACCTCGTGAAGGTGGACATCCTCATAAACGGCAAGCCCGTCGATGCGATGGCCGCCCTGTGCTACCGGCCGTCGGCGGTCGCCCGCGCCAAGACTGTCTGCGAGCGCCTCAAGGGGGAGATTGCCCGTCAGCAGTTCAAGATTGCCATTCAGGGGGCCATCGGCGGCCAGATCATCGCCCGCGAGACGGTGAATCCCGTGCGCAAGGACGTTCTCGCCAAGTGCTACGGCGGCGACGTGACCCGAAAGCGCAAGCTCTTGGAGAAGCAGAAGGCGGGAAAGAAGCGGATGTTCCTGGCAGGCGAGGTAGAGCTGCCTCAGTCGGCCTTCCTGGCCGTCCTCCGCGAGCGGGAGGACCAGGACTGACCGGGCAGGGGCGTGGGGCCGCATGGCTGCCTTGCCCCTAGGCTCGAAGCTCCGCTGCCCCTAGGCTCGAAACTCCGTTGCCCCTAGGCTCGAAGCTCCGTTGCCACTAGGCTCGAAACTCCGTTGCCCCTAGGCTCGAAGCTCCGCTGCCACTTGTCAGTTGCTCCCTATCTTGGTATACTGTCTGCTATGTACGGCGGCATAAAGGCAGTGGCGTTTGACATTGACGGAACCCTCTACCCATCATGGCGGCTCTATATAAGGATTGCCCCTTATTTCATACGCCATCTGCGCTTTTTCCTCAAATACAGCAGGGTGCGGAAGGTCCTGCACCAGACCGCGCCGCTGCCTGATTTCTTTGAGTACCAGGCCCGCCTGCTTTCCAAGGAGCTGGGATGCGAGAGCGACTACGCCAAGCTCCTGATAAACGAAATCTGCTACGAAGGGCTCAAGCCCTACTTCTTCAAGATAAAGACCTTCCCCGACGTATACCAGACCCTCGTCGCGTTCAAGTCGGCCGGGCTCAAGATCGGCATCATGTCCGACTTCCCGCCGGAGCAGAAGGGGCGGCTCTGGGGCCTCCGCACCCTCTGCGACGTCTGCATCGGCAGTGAGGAGTCCGGCGCGCTCAAGCCCTCCGTGTATCCCTTTGGAATCCTTTCCAAGAAGCTGGGGGTCGCCCCGTCCGAGATTCTCTACGTGGGCAACAGCGTCAAGTACGACGTGCGGGGGGCCAAGGGCTACGGCATGAAGAGCGCCTACCTCATGCAGGGCTTCAGGAAGCTGTTCAGAATCGGCTGTCCTGAGGCCGACATCTCCTTTGCAAGCTACCGGCAGCTGAAAAATATTGTATTAAACGAATAAATGCTGTATACTGTACTGTAATGTTTATAATGCGGTAATGCGTTGTTAGTGGGTGGGGATAAAAAGTGATTGCTCTTCTTGGTATTGTTATATCAGTGCTGCTGTCTGCGGCCTTGACGGTGGGGATGCTCAGGCGTGACAGGAACGACGACCCTATGGAAAAAGTCAGGCGCTATGCCAACAAGCGGCTGGGCGAGTTTGACGAATACTTCAAGAAGCAGCAGGAGCATCTTGCCATCTCCGGTAACGAGCTTGAGAGCAAGGACATCGAGGCCAAGGCGGCGGTCAAGCGGCTGGAGCAGCAGATTGCCGACCTCAGGACCAATGCGGAGAACCTGCAGAACACGATAGACAGCGTCCAGTCCATCGGTGACCGCATAAGCAGCTATGACAGCACGATAAAGAACCTGTTGGAGATGACGGTGGCGGTGGAGGAGAACCTGCAGCGGGTTCAGGACGAGGCCGATGTCATCAACAAGTACAATTCCCGCCTGGAGAAGCAGGACAAGACAATCGGGGCAATCGAGCG
>CAMJAJ010000228.1 GCA_946403565.1 uncultured Treponema sp.
GGAGATAATCGATGCGGACGCATACTTCGTGCTGACGGGCTGCACCGCAGGAATCATCGGTGACGACATTACGTCCGTCACCGACGAGTTCGCGGCTGAGGGCTACAAGGTCTACCCGATAGACACCCCCGGTTTCGCGGGAGACAGCAACCTGGGCTACGAGACCGTCTGGAACACCTTCATCGACAAGGTGATACAGGTCCCGGAGCACAAGAACGGCAGGCTCGTCAACATCTTCGGCGTTGTGCCCTACCACGATCCCTTCTGGAGCGGGACGCTGGAGGAGCTTGACCGCATCCTGTCCAAGCTGGGCCTTGAGGTGAACACCTTCTTTACCAAGCATCAGGGAATCGACGTGGTGGAGCATTGCTCCGAGGCCGCCTTGAACATCATCGTGAACCCCTGGCTCTTCAAGGGGCCGGCAGAGAAGTTCGAGAAGAAGTTCGGTGTGCCGTCCATCCGCTTCCCCTTCTGCCCGGTCGGGGCGACGGACACGAGCCGCTTTGTCCGCGAGGTCGCTTCCGCGCTCAAGCTGGATGACGCCCTCGTCCAGCGGGTCATACAGGAGGAGGAGGATTACGTATACTCCTACCTGGCACAGTCAATCGGGGCGTTGAGCTGGAAGCGTTTCGCCGTCGCCGGTGATGCGTCCAGCGCGATAGCGATAACCCGCTATCTGGCGAACGACTACAGCTTCAGCCCCATCCTCGTCGTCATCACCGAGCCGATTTTCCGGCCGGAGGACAAGGAGCGGATCATACAGAACATCAGCAATCTGGAGTATGCGCCCGCGCCCAAGGTCGTCTTCGCGAGCGACCAGTGGGAGATAAACCAGGCCATACGGAACGAGCCGGAGGAGATTACCCTGCTTGTGGGAAGCACGAACGAGAAGGAGGTCGCGCTGGAAAAGGGCATACAGTTCCTGAACGGAACCTTCCCGATGAACGAGCGGCTTGTGTTCAACAGGACCTATGCGGGCTACCGGGGAAGTCTGACCTTCACGGAAGACCTCTATGACAACCTTTGATTTTTCGAGGTAACTTTGAAAATACGAGGGGGTATTGCCCCCTCGGTACGAATTAAGGAGAAATATATGAAGAACAAGAAGACTTTTATGGCCGCGTCACTGACGCTCGCGCTTTCGACAGTACTGACGCTCGCTTCCTGCGGGGGCGGCAAGAAGGCTGCCTCAGACTTTACGTTCAAGATCGGTACGGCGAATTCCAGCCTCTGCGGTGCGCCGCTGCATGTGGCGATAGACCTTGGGCTGTTCAAGGAAGAGTTTGAGAAGGCCGGACTCAAGTATGAGACCATTGAGATAGATTTGATGCAGGCAAGCGCCCTTGTCGTCGCTGGAAAGATAGATGCGACGCTCGGACTGGCAGGCGGCCTCCTTCCCCAGATTGACAACGGCCTTGAGGTTCAGTTCCTGAACGGCCTGCACACGGGCTGCACCAAGTTCTACGTGAAGGCGGACTCCCCCTATCAGACGCTCGCCGACCTGAAGGGCAAGACGGTCGGCCTGTGCGGCGTGCAGGATTCCTCCACCATCGTGTTCCAGCGGAAGTTCCACGATTACGGCTACAAGGCGTATGGACAGGGGGCGGAATTCAAGATGGCCATTTACGGGCTGACCGACCTGCCGCTCGCCTTGGAGAACGGTGCGGTCGATGCGGTCGGATTGCATGACCCGGTAGGGTATCTTGCCGAACAGAACTACGGCTTCAGGAAGATACTGGACACGACCGATGATGAGAAGTTCAGCCAGGAGTACTGCTGCATGACCTTCGTTTCGTCTGACATCGCCAAAAAGTATCCGGAGCATACCAAGGCATTTGTCCGTGCCATGCTCAAGGCCGCGGCCTACGTGCAGGCAAAGCCCCGTGAAACGGCGGAGCTTCAGATAAAGAACGGCCATGTCTCGGGCGATGTCGAGAGCAATGCGGAGATGCTCGCCTCATACAACTATACCCCGTCTGTCGGCCTTGCGCGGAAGACCCTTTTCAATGCGATAGACCAGGTTGTGGACATGGGGATAATGCAGAACGTCTCCGACAAGGAGAGCTTCGTCTCCGAGCATTTCGCGATTTTTGACGGCGTGCCGGATTCATACACCTACAACAGTGACGGGACTTATTCCGAGGCGACCGTCACCGTCCTGACCAATAACTCGAAGAAGCAGTAGCCGGCTTTCACAACGGCTGAGGAGTGGCACATGAATAAAAAAATCAGGATGGCAGTGACATACGCCCTGCCTTTCGTCGCGGCGGCGGTATCCGCGCTGCTGTACTTCGTCCTTCCCGAGAGCGGGAAGCAAAAGAAGATGGCTTCCCCGTATTACATGTGCTTCCTCCTCGCCGCCGTAATCGTGCTTGGGGCGTGTGTCGTCGCGGGGCTACTCAACAAGGAATTCGGCAGGAAGATGCAGGGAAAGTTCCCCTTCTATACCGGGCTCATCATCTTCCTCGCGCTCTTGAACACGGTCGTCTCCAAGACCCGGCTTCTTCCCGTACTGTACTTTCCCTCGCTCGACCGGGTGACGGGCCTGCTCTGGGAGCAGAAGCTCTTCCTGCTCAAGAACCTGCTCTTCTCTCTGGGCTTGCTGGTGCAGGGCTTCGCGTTCGGGCTGGTGACGGGCTTCTTCACGGGGCTTGCCCTGGGATATAACAGGCACGTAGGCTACTGGCTCAACCCGGTGACCAAATTCCTGGGGCCGGTGCCGACGACCGCATGGATACCTCTGGCCCTGAGCGTGTTCCCGACGACGCACGGCGCGAACGTCTTCCTTATCGCATTCGCGGTCTGGTTCCCCGTGACGCTGATGACCGCGAGCGGAATCCAGAGCGTCAGCAAGGTCTTCTTTGAGGTGAGCGAGACGCTCGGCGCGAAAACCTTGTTCAAGGTTTTCCGCGTGGCTGTTCCGGCGAGCCTGCCGCAGATATTTCTTGGACTGTTCTACGGAATCGTCTCTTCCTTCGCGACGCTGATGGCTGTGGAGATGAACGGAAACTCCGAGGGTATCGGCTGGTATATCAACTGGCAGAAGTCGGTCATGCAGTATGATGGCGTGTACGCGGGCCTCATCGTGATAGCCGTGCTGTGCTCGGCGATACTGACGCTCCTGTTCAAGGTGCGCGACAAGATAATGGTCTGGCAGAAGGGGGTTATCAGATGGTAGGGAACATACAGATACACAACGTAAACAAGAGCTTTGACGAGGTCCGTGTCCTGAATGACTTCAATCTGGACATAGAGCCGGGGAGCTTCGTCTCCCTGATAGGCCCCTCCGGCTGCGGCAAGTCAACCCTGCTCCGCATCATCGGCGGGCTTGAGAAGCAGTACGACGGGACGGTGTTCCTGGACGGCGAGCGGGTCACCCGCGCGGGCAGCGACCGGGGGTTCGCGTTCCAAGGGTCCAACCTCTTTCCCTGGCTTACGGTGAAGGGCAACGTGGCGTTCGGGCTTAAGGCGCGGAAGATTTTCAAGGAGAAGAAGCAGGATGTTGACGACATTATCAGGCTCGTCGGCTTGAGCGGCTTTGAGGACTCATACCCCCATCAGATTTCTGGCGGAATGCAGCAGCGGGCCTCCCTTGCCCGCGCGCTTGTCGGGCATCCCAAGGTCCTGCTCCTGGACGAGCCGCTCGGCGCGCTCGATGCCTTCACCCGCATGAACCTGCAGGACGAGATCCTGCGCATAAAGAACGAG
>CAMJAJ010000229.1 GCA_946403565.1 uncultured Treponema sp.
AGCTCGTGGAGATGACGGCCCCGCCATGCTCCCGGTAGAAGGCGGGAAAGTCCGTTCCACCGCCAAAAAAGGACATTCTGAATGGCGTCTGGGTGATAATCATTGGGTAATTGTATACTAAATATCCGTTTTATGCTATATTCGAGTCAGTGTAAAAGTCGGTCACTTTTACACTGGCCTGCAAGAATCTCAGCGGTGCTATGCACCGCTTGCGATTCTTGAGGTGAGTTTTGACCAGTTTCAAAAGCCCAAGCGGACTGAAGTCCAGCGGTCTTTTGAAACCGCATCATTCTTATGAAATCCGGCGGCACTTGAGGCCGCCACGGACTTGGCTTGACTATGGGAACCGTATTTTACACCGTGCTTATATATCCCCTGGTGCAGCTGATCGAATTCGTGTTCGGCTTCTGCTACAGGGTCTTTGACAACCTGACCCTTTCTATCATCGGGGTAAGCCTTGCCGTCAGCATGCTCACGCTGCCGCTCTACATAGTCGCCGAGCACTGGCAGAAGGTGGAGCGCGACACACAGAAGCGGCTGGAGCCCAAGGTCAGGCGCATCAAGGAGATGTTCAGGGGCAACGAGCAGTACATGATACTCTCCACCTACTACCGGCAGAGCCACTACCACCCCATCATGGCGCTGCGATCCTCGTTCGGCCTTCTGATTCAGATTCCCTTCTTCACGGCGGCCTACAGCTGCCTGTCCTCGCTGGAGATCCTGCGCGGGCAGCCCATGTACCTCCTGCACGACCACGGGAACTTCATACGGGACATGGGCTCGCCCGACGCCCTGCTGCACCTGGGCGGGCTGACCGTGAACGTGTTCCCCCTCATCATGACGGCGGTGAACCTCGTCTCCGGCACAATATACACAAGGGGGCTAAAGCTCCGCGAAAAGCTCCAGGTCTACGGCCTTGCGCTGGTCTTCGTGGCGATCCTGTACAACAGCCCCTGCGGACTGGTCCTCTACTGGACCTGCAACAACATCTTCTCGCTGGTCAAGAACATCTTCTACCGGCTCAGGCACCCCGTCAGGACGCTCTACCTCATCGCCTGCCTCGCGGTCACGGCCTTCATCCCCTACCTGTTCATAAGCAGGACGGTCTCGACAAAACGCGCGCTGCTGACCAGCTGCATCGCCGCCATGGTCTATGCCGCCCCCCTCGCCATCCGCGCGGCCGACTGGCTTTTCAGGAACCCCTGCGCCCGCCTGGCCTCCTCGTTCAGGATGCGGCTGACCCTCTTCTCGCTGGCGGCGGCCGGCCTGTGGCTCCTGACGGGCCTGCTCATCCCGACCCTGCTCATCTCCTCCTCCCCCATGGAGTTCAGCGGCATAGACAGCTATTCCAGCCCCCTCTTCTTCATCGGGAACACGCTGCTGCAGTCGTTCGGCCTGTTCGTCCTCTGGCCCTTCCTTATCTTCTTCCTCTATAAGGAAAAGATTCAGAGCCTGATGGCGCTCCTCTTTTCCGCGGGCTTCGCCATAGCCCTCGCGGACGCCTTCCTCTTCCACGGGAACTACGGCATAATGACCAAGCTCCTGACCTTCAAGACCGTGGCCAACGTGGACTCCCCCATCCCCCTGCTGCTGCTGAACATGGCGGTCGTCATCGCCGTCTTCCTTGCGGTCACGGCCCTAATCTGGAGGAACCGCTTCCGCCTGCTTTCCTACGCGCTCCTCTTCCTGGCAGGAGCCCTGCTCTGCCTCTCGCTGGTCAACATCAGGACGATACGGAAGGGCTATGAACGCTATGTCGAAGTCTCCCAGAACAACAACGCGGACATAAAGGAGATCGTGCCCATCTTCCACCTCTCCAAGACCGGAAGGAACGTCCTCGTCATCTACCTGGACAAGGCGCAGAACCGCTACCTGGTGCCCATATTCGACGAGTATCCCGCCCTGTACGGGCAGTTCTCAGGATTCACGCTATACCGCAATACGGTTTCGTTCAACGGCTGGACCCTGATGGGCGCGTCGCCCTGCTACGGCGGCTACGAGTACACGCCCGAGGCGAAGAACAGGCGGAGCGACGTGAGCCTGGTCGAAAAGCAGAACGAGTCCATCCTCCTGCTGCCCCGTATCTTCACCGAGCAGGCGGAAGGCTGGTCCGCGACAATCACCGACCCCTCGTGGGCCAACTTCAGCTGGATAGCCGACCTCGGAATCTTCAAGGACTATCCCAGGATTGCAAGCCACTCCACGGACGGCGTGTACCTGGACCAATGGTACAAGGAGAACAAGGCCGTGGCGGGAATAGACACGACGAGCAAGACCCTGAAGCGGAGCCTGCTCTGGTACTCCGTCTTCCGCATCAGCCCGCTCTTCCTGCGCCCGGCCGTCTACAACGGAGGGGGCTACTGGGACCCCAACTCCTCAGACGAGGACATAAACGCCTTCCTCGAAGGCTACTCCGTGCTGGACTTCCTGAAGCGGCTTACGGCATTCGACTCGGAAAGCGAGAACTCATTCACCTACTTCGTGAACAACACGACGCATGACGGTGCCTTCCTCCAGTATCCGGACTATACCCCCGTCAACGAGATCACGGTGCAGAGCCCCTCCCCCTTCGCCGGAGACTACGAATACCATTCCAACGCCGCCGCCCTGCACCGGCTGGGAGAATACTTTGACTACCTGAAGGCGAACGGGGTATACGACAACACCAGGATAATCATCGTGGCGGACCACGGCTCCGCGGGAGTGGAATACGGCTACGAGTGGGACGACACGTTCGAGCTGATACAGCCCGGCCACTTCCACCCCCTGCTGATGATGAAGGACTTCGGCGCGGAGGGAACGCTCCAGATAGACAACGAATTCATGACCAACGCCGACGTCCCCACGCTCGCCCTGCAGGGCATCGTGGAGTCCCCCGTGAACCCCTTCACGGGAACCGCCGTGGACTCCTCCGACAAGGAGCGGGGTGCCCTGATCTGCACCGACCACATCTTCATGCCGCAGCAGAACGACAGCCGCTATGTCTTTACGGCCGACCGGGACAAGTGGTGGCGCGTGAAGGGAGACATATTCAAATCGTCCAGCTGGACGCATGAAGTGCAGGAGGCTGGCAGATGATGGCCCTACCCCTTTACATTGACCCCGGCACGGGAAGCATGCTCTTCTCGGTCTTTATCGGCGTCGTCGCGACGATGTTCTTCCTGCTCCGCGCGGCCTTCCTCAAGCTCGTCCTCCTTTTCTCGGGACGGAAGGCCCGGAAGCTGGCCGGAGCGGACCGGAAGAAGTTCGTCATCTACAATGAGGGACGGCAGTACTACAACATCTTCCTCCCCGTGCTCCAGGCATTCGAGCGGAGGCAGGTCACGGTAGACTACCTGACGGGCGACCCCGATGACCCGCTCACCAAGGAGAACCCCTTCAAGTTCGTCCGGCCCGAGTACATCGGCAGCGGCAACGCAGCCTTCGCGCGGCTGAACCTGCTGACCGCGGACGTGCTGCTCGCGACGACGCCGGGACTGGACGTGTACCAGTGGAAGCGGAGCAGGAACGTGAGCCACTACGCCCACATCAGGCACGGCACCGGGGACGCGACGCTTTACCGCCTGTTCGGGCTGGACTACTTCGACTCGGTCCTGCTGACGGGCGACTACCAGAAAGAGGACATACGGACGCTGGAGGAGCAGCGGGGCATAGCTGAAAAAGAACTGGTCACCGTCGGATGCACCTACCTTGACGTGC
>CAMJAJ010000230.1 GCA_946403565.1 uncultured Treponema sp.
ATGGGAGGACAAGGCCTACACCGAAGGCACCGACGACTAGCCGTTCTTCCTTGGGCGGGCAGACCGCCCGCCCTCACCGGGAACGTATGGAGCAGGGAGGCTCCGCCAAGCGAGCATTTGCTTGCGTTCATTGAGCTGTGTGCCAGACTGCCTTGGTCTTGGTATGCTTTATGATACAGATGCAAGCACCCGCTCGCGAAGGTGGATACCCTGCGGGAATACGTTCCCGTGCTGGTCTGCAATCTCGGCGAGCGTATGGGGACACCCCGCGGAAAATGCCCCGGAGAAGCTGCGTTCCGTTGCGTTTATGCCGTTGAAACACAGGCCCCGATTGTATATAATTGAGCCAGTGCAAAAGCCGCTTGCTTTTGTCCGAGTTCAGGGGGCCCCTGTGCAGCACCGAACCATCTGCGGCCCGTTTTAAAAGGAGATTTCGAGGATATGCTTACTGACATAGAGATTGCGCAGCAGAACAAGATGCTTCCCATCGTGGACGTGGCGGAGGGACTGGGAATCCCGGAGGACGGACTGGACCTGTACGGCACGTACAAGGCCAAGCTTTCGTTCAAGACGCTTGCCGACCTGCAGCAGAAGGCCTCCGACCCGGCGACCCGGGGCAGGCTCGTGCTGGTCACGGCGATGACCCCGACGGCGGCGGGCGAAGGAAAGTCCACCGTCACGGTCGCCCTGGGAGACGGCCTCCGCAAGATAGGCAAGAAGTCCGTCATCGCGCTCAGGGAGCCTTCGCTCGGCCCCTGCTTTGGCGTGAAGGGCGGCGCATGCGGCGGCGGATACGCCCAGGTGGTCCCGATGGAGGACATCAACCTGCACTTCACCGGTGACATCCATGCCATCACCGCCGCCAACAACCTGATGGCGGCCCTCATAGACAACTCCCTCCAGCAGGGCAACCCGCTCGGAATCGACCCCCGCAGCATCAGCTGGAAGCGCTGCGTGGACCTGAACGACCGCGCCCTCCGCAACGTCATCATCGGACTGGGCGGCAGGGTGGACGGGGTTCCCCGCGAGAGCCACTTCCAGATTTCGGTCGCAAGCGAGATAATGGCGATCGTCTGCCTGTCCCGGACGATCGGCGAGCTCAAGGAGCGGGTCGCCCGCATCACGATCGGCGAGACCTACGACAAGCAGCCCGTCACCTTCGGCCAGCTGGGCTGCACCGGGGCCGTGGCCGCCCTGCTCAAGGACGCGATACGCCCCAACCTCGTGCAGACGCTGGAGCACACGCCCGCCTTCATACACGGCGGCCCCTTCGCAAACATAGCCCACGGCTGCAACTCGATCAACGCGACCCTGTCCGCGCTGGCCCTGGGCGACTACGCCGTGACCGAGGCGGGCTTTGCCGCCGACCTGGGCGCGGAGAAGTTCATGGACATCAAGTGCCGCCTGAACGGGCTTGCCCCGGATGCGGCGGTCATCGTCGTGACGGCCCGCGCGCTCAAGATGCACGGGGGCGTGGCCAAGGCCGACCTTGCCGCCGAGAACGTGGTCGCCCTGTCCAAGGGCTTTGAGAACGTCCGCGTCCACATAGAGAACATGGCCAAGTTCGGCGTGAAGACCGTCCTGGCCGTGAACCGCTTCTCCGGCGACAGCGAGGCGGAGCTTGCCAAGATACAGGAGCTTGCCGCCGCGACGGGAAGTCCGGCGGTCCTCTGCGAGGGCTGGGGCAAGGGCGGCGACGGAGCCGTGGAGCTGGCGCGCAAGGTCGTGGACATCGTGGAAAGCAAGGGCGGGTTCAACCCCATCTACCCGCTGGACATGCCGCTCAGGGACAAGATAGAGACGCTCGCCAAGGAGATTTACCGGGCCAGCAGGGTCGAATTTGACAGCAAGGCCCTGAAGAAGCTCGCCAGCTACGAGGCGGCCGGCTACGGAAAGCTGCCCATCTGCATGGCAAAGACCCAGAACTCCATCTCACACGACAAGGCCCTGCTCGGCGCGCCCACGGGATACGCCTTCCCGGTGCGCGACGTGCAGCTGTACTCCGGAGCGGGCTTCGTCGTCGCTTTCGCGGGGGACATCATGGACATGCCCGGCCTGCCCAAGGCGCCTTCCGCGCTGAACATCGACGTGGACGACGAGGGGGTCATCACCGGCCTGTTCTGAAAACCGGATAGGACCACGGCCGGCCGTCAGAGAGTCAGTTTCAAAAACCCGCCAGGACTTTTGAAGCTGACCCGTTACCTTGACGGCCGCAAACGGTTTAACCGTATGGGGGAACATTCATTTTAGAAAGAAAAAGGAGACTACTGTGCGAAAATTCACCGTCCTTGTCGGCATCATGCTTCTCATGGGAAGCGCGTCCCTGTTCGCGGACGAAATCGTGGGATTCTGCGGAATTCCGTTCGGCACTTCCATGGAGAGAGCCCTGGACCTGATGGAGGCCAGCGGCTGGAGCCATCACCAGACGAACAACAGCCTGGGAAGCCTTTCCTTCACCGGTGGCAAATACGGCGGCATGAAGGGTGGCAAGATAGAGCTGCGCTTCCAGGATGACAAGCTCTACCTGGGCCTGTTCGACCTCAAGTACAACAACGGTTCCGAGACCGAGCTGACCAGCCTGAACCACGAGCAGGACCTCATCGAGAAATACGGCCTCATGCTCACCGACGAATCCGAAATCATGCCGGTTTCCCTCTACACCTGCAAGAACGGCAACACGGTCGCCATAACCCGCTTCTCGCTCGGGGACAAGCTTCCTTCTATATATATGCTCGTCTTTACCAAAGGCGTTGACGACTAGCCTGTAGCCGACCGTCGCCATGCAGACCTGTTACACCGGATTCCACGCCGTAGAAGAGCGGCTCCGCCGCTACGGGGTGGAAAAGAAGCACACGGCCACACTCCACATCCTCTACGCCAAGGCGGGACCGAGGGTCAAGAAGATTCTCGCCCTGGCCAAGGAATACGGCGTTTCCTGCGAGTCCGTGGATACGAGGACCCTTGACGACCAGGTGCGTGCCCTTCCGCCGGAGGCGCAGGACCACCGGGGCGTGATTCTGCTCGTGGACGGCGAGAAGGAGCAGGCGGGGAACCTCGTGCGCCTGGACCAGTGGCTCGCTTCCTGCCCGGAGAAGGCGACCGTCGTCATGCTGGACGGCGTGACCGACCCGCACAACGTGGGGGCCGTCCTCCGCAGCTGCGACCAGCTGGGGGCATCCCTGCTCATCACCGGTGAACGGCGGAGCGCGGGGGGCATACAGGACAGCGAGGTCATCGCACGGGCCAGCGCGGGCGCGAGCGCATACGTTCCCATCGCCGTCGTGACCAACCTTGCCAGGGCCGCCCAGCAGCTCAAGGAGGCGGGCTTCTGGATCTACGGGGCGGACATGGGGGGCTCACCCCTGCCCCAAGTGGACTTCGCCGCAAAGAGCTGCCTCGTGATGGGCAGCGAAGGTTCCGGCATGTCCCGCCTGCTGGAAGAAAGCTGCGACCAGATCATCTCCATACCGACCTGCGGCAGGATAGACAGCCTGAACGTCTCCGTGGCCGCCGGAATCATCCTCTACGAACGCCAGCGCCAGTCATTCGGGCATGGGGGCTGACAGTTCGCACTCCCGCGGACTGTCAGTTCACACTTTTGCGAACTTATAAGTTCACACTTCTGCGGACTGTAAGTTCACACTTCTGCGGACTGTAAG
>CAMJAJ010000231.1 GCA_946403565.1 uncultured Treponema sp.
AGCGGGCAAAGATGTAGGCCGGAACAAAGTTCGTAAGCTCCATCGTAAAGATGTTCGAATAGAAGTAGAGGAAGCAGCCCTTAAAACTGCGGAGCAGCCAGGACCCCAGCAGGGCCAGAAGCAGTATCTGGAACAAATAGATCAGGGTCGAGTTCAGTTCCTGGCTTTTGGGAACGCGGCCTTCCTCATCACGCGCCTTTCGGAGCTTGTATTCTGACGGTTCCTCGGTCTTGCCCTCATCCTCGGCGGAGAACCACTGCAGGTCTATCTGGCTCATTGCGTGCCCCCTATCTGGTTGCCCACCGTCTCGAACAGGACCTGCAGGGCCTGGAATCCGTGCCTGAAGCTCGCGGCAAAGAACTCGATCAGGTGCGGCAGCAGGAAGGCGAGGATCAGGAAGCTGGACAGGATGAGAAGGGGGAAGCCCTCCGCGAGCAGGTTCATCTGCGGGGCGGCCTTGGACAGGATGCCGACCGTGACGTTCACCAGGAAGAGGGTCGCCACCAGGGGCAGCGATATGACCATCGCGTCATGGAAGAGCCTGGACAGGCTCCCCATCATGAAGCTCGCCATATGGTCCGAGTTTTCCAGGATGGTGAAGACGTTCAGGCTGCGGAAGCTCGTCCCCAGTCCGGCGGTGAACAGGCTCTGGAACATGCCGGTCTGCAGGAAGACCAGCATGGCCAGGAAGTTCAGGAACTCTCCCATCAGGGGGTTCTCCACCTCGCTCATCGAATCGTAGACGGAGCTGGCCGCGAAGCCCATTTGGAAGGCGAAGAACTGGCCCGCCGTGCTGAAGGCGGCGAAGATCACGTTGACGTAGAAGCCGATGATCACCCCGATCATCGCCTCCCCCATGAGGAGCAGGACGTACTCAAGGGTGAAATGGCCGTCGGTCGACAGGAACTGCCCGTAGGGGGCAAACAGGCCCTCGCTGAGCGAAAGCCGGGGAAAGGCGAACCATGCCAGGTAAAACGCAAGCGCGACCTTTGGCAGGCGCGACACGGTCTTGGAAGAGAAAAGGGGAAGTGACATGATAAGGGCAAAACATCGCGCCGCAACAAGCAGGAACAAGGGCGCGTTCCCTACGATTTTCTCCAGCATACGGCCTACCTCATCTCCGCTCCTACATCTTTCCTATCTGGCTGAAGAGCCGCATCGTATAGCCCGAAAGCTCCGTGAACATGAAGCCCCCCAGCAGGGCAAGCACCAGGAGAATCGTCAGGAGCTTGGGCAGGAAGGTCAGCGTGGACTCCTGTATGGAGGTCGTCGCCTGGAAGATCGCGATCACCAGGCCTATCACGAGCGCTCCGCCCAGCACGGGGGCGCACAGCAGGAAGACCTGCAGGATTCCCTCCCGCATCAGGACGGCTATATCAGTTACCGACATACGAACGGCCCTCCTACATCACGCTGTTGAACAGCTGGGTGGTCAATAGCCCCCAGCCATCCACAAGGACGAAGAGCATCAGCTTGAAAGGCATGGAGATCTGCACCGGAGGCAGCATCATCATTCCCATGCTCATCAGGATACTCGCCACAACCATATCGATCACGATGAAGGGTATGTAGAGGAGGATTCCGATCTTGAAGGCCACGGTCAGCTCGTGCAGGATGTAGGCCGGGATGATGACGGTCATGGGGACCTCGCTCAGGTCCTTGGGCTGTCCCATCCCCGCCATCTTCATGAACCTGCCGACATAGGACTCATAGGCCGGACGCCCCCCGTCGTTCTCGTTCATCTGGCTGAACATCCAGAGCTTTATGGGGGTCTCGGCCCGGCCGTAGGCCTCGGTCAGCGTCACCTCGTTGTTGGAAAGGGGCTTGAACGCGTCGTTGTATATGCGCTGGAAGGTCGGCCGCATGCAGAATATCGCCATGAACAGGGCTATCCCGTTCAGGACGGCGGTCGGCGGGACCTGCTGCAATGACAAGGCCCGCTTGATGAAGTCCAGCACGATCGAAAAGCGCAGGAAGCAAGTGCACAGGAGCATGATGCTCGGGGCCAGGGTCAGGATCGACAGGAGCAGCAGCAGCTCTATGCTGAACGCGATCTGGTGACCGTCCTGCGGCGCGGAGGCGGAAAAGCTTATGTTGGGAAAGTCAATGCCCGTGATTTCCTCGGACATCTCGCTGCGGCCCTGGGACGAGCCTTCCGGGAAGGAGGTCTGCGACCAGGCGGAAAGCGAGCAGAGGGCCAGCATGAGGCACACAAGCGCAAGGATGCGCCGGAGCGAAGATGAAAGGAGTCTCATAGTCCCTCCCCTTCCAGCCGCCTGGACTGCTGGCGGAGCTTTTCGACGAGCTCCTCCGCGCCGCTGGAAGAAAGGCCGCCGGGGGCGGAGGCCGGAGCCGGGCCCTCAGAACGGGGGCCGCGCGGCATGAAGAGGTCCAGCACGTCCGCGAACGAACGCGGCTTGGACGTACGGCTGCGCTTGTCGGCAAAGAGGTTCATCGCGTTGACGAGCTCCTTGTCCTGCACCTCGCCGATGAGGTTCACCGCGCTGTCGCTCACGCCGAGAATATAGGCCTTGTCGATAAGCGTGACGATGTGCACGCCCTTGCCCTGCCCGAGCGGCACCATGGAGACATGCCGCAGGAAGGTCTCGTCAGGGTCCTGCACGCCCGAAAGGCCCGAGGACTTCTTGATGAAGCGGAAAATAAGGACGATTGCGGCGACGACGAGCGCCAGCACGAAGACCATGCGGACATAGACACCGATTCCGAGGGAAGGGGCCGTGGCAAGTCCGCCATCCCCTTCGGAAGAAGCAGCCGCTCCTCCCCAGGAAGAGAAATCTATGTCGCTTTCATCAAAGCCGCCTACAGACCCGGCGTCCGTGGCAGCCGCCGCATTTGAAGCGGAACTGCTTTGGGCGCCCAAAGCCTGAGATAGGAAAATCATGGTAGCAACCCCTAATACAGCTGCCATAACTTTTTTAGAGTAAATCGTATGTTCCCCCACCCATAAGAACAGCCGGCCGGCAATCCCACTTGACCGGTCGGCCGGCAACCTACATCTGGCTGGTGACGTGCTCGATCGCCGGAAGAATCTCCGTGACGCGGACACCGAAGTTTTCGTCGATGACGACAACTTCGCCCTTAGCTATAGGCTTATGGTTTACCAAAATATCTACCGGCTCTCCGGCAAGTTTGTCAAGCTCGATGATCGTTCCCTCGCCCATACCGAGGATTTCCTTTATGGTTTTCTTTGTACGGCCAAGCTCGACCGTCATCTCCATAAAGACATCCATGATAAGGCCGATGTTGCCCTGCTCCGTACTGCCTCCAGCTTGCTGCAGGTTCGGGAAAGCAAGGGACTGAACATTCGGCGGTGTTGACAGCGGTTGCATTCCAGCCATATTCACTCCCATAAGGGGCTGCTGCATCATCGGCTGCCCCATCATTATATTTGGATTCATGACAGGCGATCCCATCGCCTGTCCAGCTGTAGGCATTCCCATAGCCGGAGCCGCCTCAGGAGCAGGCGCAATGCCTCCTCCCAGAGCCTTAGCCATCCCGTCCGCGACGGAAGAGCTTACAGCCTCCCACATATCGTATGTCGTCCCATCAATAGTGACAGGATATGTGAACAAAAC
>CAMJAJ010000232.1 GCA_946403565.1 uncultured Treponema sp.
CCGACCGCACTTTTTTTGAAGAATTTTGAAAATTCCGCATCAGGCCGCAGGAAGCACCCTCCATGGAGGCGGAACCGGCCGCACGAACCGGCCTCCATGGGAAGCACACTCGCCGTGCAGGGAGGGAATAGACAAGACTCAAAAAGACCAATATACTGGGTGCTGTCATGCCCCGAATTGTCCTGGGCCTCGGCTCCAACACGTCCTACAACAAGATTCCTCCGCTCGGGCTGCTGCAGTCCGCATGCAGGTCCCTGCTGAACACCGTCCAGGACGTGCGCTTTTCTTCCGTATATAGAAGCCGGGCCATGTACCTGACCGACCAGGACGACTTTTACAACATGGCGGTGACGGGCCTTTTCGCAGGAAGCCCGGAAGAGCTGCTCGACCTCTGCCACACGATAGAGGCGGCGCACGGACGGGACAGGAGCAAAGAGGTCCGCAACGGCCCCCGGCCGCTGGACCTGGACATAGAGCTGTTCGGCAGCGAACGCGTGGACAGGCCGAACCTGCGGATTCCCCACGAACGGCTTCTGGAGCGGGAGTTCGTGCTGCGTCCTATGCTTGAAATCCTTTCCCGTTGTGCCGATGTAAAGAGGGAGGACCTGGAGCCATATCAGTCAGCCCTCGATTCCCTGGGGGAACAGGGGGTGGTGCTGCTCATGGGTCGAAACGAGTTTACGGAGGCCGTCTATGGCAGGAACGTTGGTTGAAGAGGACATGCAGAACGAGGGTGCGGGCGCGGAGGGCCGCGCGGCCAGGAAATTCACCGTCGGACAGTTTGACGGGCCGCTGGACCTCCTGTGGAGCCTGATTCGCGAGCAGCAGATAAACATCTATGACATACCGATTGCCCATATAACCGAGCAGTACCTGGACTACCTGGACTATGCGGTGGAGACCGACCTGCAGGACCTGAGCGAGTTCTATGCATGGGCGGCGAAACTCATCTATATAAAGAGCAGGACCCTGCTTCCCGAAAAGCCCTCCGACGACCTGGGCGACGAGAGCATGGAGGACCCGCGCATGGAGCTGGTGGACCAGCTGATCGAGTACCAGCGGTTCAAGAAGCTTTCCTCCCTCATGGAGGAGCAGGAGGAGCAGGGCGAATGGAGCTTTGAGCGCAAGAAGATAGAGCGCATGCTTCCCTTTGATGACGACGAGGACCAGTGGGAGAAGATGGACACCTGGGCCCTGCTGGAGAACATGCAGAAGATATTCAGGAACCTGACGAGCATTTCTGCCGACGAACGGATCCTGATGACGAGCGAGGACATAACGCCCAACGAGAAGATCACCCTGATGAACGAACTTTTGGACCGCAGGGGCGAGTGCATGTTCACCGACCTCATCACGAGGAAGGGGAGCGAGTTGGACGTGGTGTGCGCCTTCATGGCCATCCTTGAGGCGGTGAAACTCAAGATGGCCGACATATATCAGAACAGGATGTTTGGAGATATCAAGATATGCAGGAAGAAACAGGCGGCCTAGACGAGGAAGCCCAGCAGTCCGCGCCGGAATCTGGCGCGCAGGAAGTGGCGGACGAAGAGAACGTGAAGAAGTTTGTAGAGAGCAAGGACCAGCTCAAGTTCCCCGAGGACGAGCTGGATGCCGAGGCCGAGCAGGAGGCCCTCCGCCAGCGGTCGCAGATGAACCTGGACGACGAGACGGCCCTGCTTGAGACCGTGCTTTTCCTGGAGAGCGAGCCGCAGTCGGTGGAGATTCTCGCCAAGATAACCCGCTTTTCCGAGGATGTGGTCGCCGAGTGCATCGAGCGACTCAAGGAGAAATACGAAAGTCCGGACTCGGGCATAGAGCTTTCCATGGTGCTGGGGGGCTGGCTCCTTACTCCCAAGAAGGAATGCTTTGACCTTGTGAAGGAGCGCTATGGAAAGAAGAACGAGGGGCGGCTTTCCAAGAGCGCAATAGAGACCCTTGCCATAATAGCCTACAGCCAGCCGATAACTCGGGCCGAGATAGAAAGCCTCCGCCATGTCAACGTGGATGCGATGATGCGCCTCCTGTTGGACAGGAAGCTGATAGCGGAGAAAGGACACAAGGACATTCCTGGAAAGCCCACGATGTACGGGACAACGGATGAGTTCCTAAAATTCTTCAACCTGCAGAGCATCAAGGACCTGCCGCAGCTGGACGAGGAGGAGAGTAAGAGGTTTGAGCTTGCAAGATAATGCCAGCCAGGAAGGACAGGAGCAGATTCGCCTCCAGCTGTACATGGCCCGCTGTGCCGTCGCATCCCGCAGGGCAAGCGAGGCCATCATAGCCGCAGGCCGGGTCAGCGTAAACGGGACCGTCGTGACCGAGCCGGGGACAAAAGTCGGACCTGGCGATGTCGTCTGCGTGGACGGGAAGGAAATCCACCCGGAGCTTGACAAGCGCTACGTGCTGCTGAACAAGCCGGCCGGCTACGTCTGCTCCCTTTCGGACGACCGGGGCAGGCCTGTCGCCGCGGACCTCCTGAAGGAGGCCTACCGCGAGCGCCTGTACAACGTAGGCCGCCTGGACATGTATTCCTGCGGACTGATCATCTTTACCAACGACGGCGACTTTGCCGCAAAGCTCTCCCATCCGTCCGCCGAGATGGAGAAGGAGTACATCGTGGACTCAAGCCTGCCCTTGCCGCGGCATCTTGCCAAGGACTTCATGGGCGGAATCCGCATAGACGGGATCTTCTACCGGGCCAAGGAGGCGGAGGAGCTGAACGCCCGCCGCCTGAGGGTCGTACTGGTGGAAGGCAAGAACCGGGAGATACGCAGGGTCTTCGAGCAGTACCAGGTCGGCATAAAGCGGCTCATCCGCATCAGGATAGGCAACGTCGGCATCGGAAAGCTGGAGGAAGGCCAGTTCCGCGACCTTTCGAGCAAGGAGGTCTCCGGCCTGCTCCGCCTGTGCCGGAGCGGGCAGTACTAGCTCGGCAGCAGGGGGGATGTCCCCCCCCCTCCCCTGCCACGTATACCATGCGGCCCGCCGCCTGGCTGCACCAGGCCAGCCCCCCCTTCCCTCGTTCAAACCTTCCATTTCCGGCCTTCTTTTCTCAAAATAAAATTTGCAAAGATTCCCTTTGTGCCGTATAATAGGAACTATCCTATATTACGGTGGAGGTTTCATTCTATGGGTAAGTTCGTCATCAACAGGACCAAAAACAACGGATTCATGTTCAATCTCGTTGCCTCGAACGGCGAGGTCATTGCGACCAGCGAGGTCTACACGCAGAAGCCCAAGTGCAAGGTCGGCATCGCAAGCGTCGTCAAGAACAGCGGAGCCGAAGTAGAGAACCAGACGGAGGACCACTATACCGAGCTGCCCCGTCCCAAGTACGAAGTCTACAAGGACAAGCGGGGTGAATTCCGCTTCCGCCTGATCGCGACGAACGGGCGCATCATAGCCGTCGGCGAGAGCTACAAGACCGTCGCCTCATGCCTGAACGGAATCAACTCGATCAAGAAGAACGCCCCCGACGCAAAGATCGAGGACAACAGCCTGCTGCGGAAGGCCGCCGAAAAAGAGGCCGTCCCCTCCCCTATGTCCGCCTGACCAGGTCGAACAGCTGCCTCCTCGT
>CAMJAJ010000233.1 GCA_946403565.1 uncultured Treponema sp.
GGCGGGCTACTGGCCGAGCAGCCACTTCCACATTGCTTTCAAAGTAAAAGACGTTTTCGTTCCCGTAACGTCTGGCCGGTTCAATCGCTACGGGCTTTTCAAGCTGCGCGCTCTTGCAGTTCATCGTGAGCAGGGACAGGAGAGCGGGCGGCGGAGGAAGGTCTTTGAGGTCAGAAGGGTGCGGGTCGGCGAATGTTTGCAAAGCTTGAGAAGGGAGAAATTCTTTGCTGCGGATTTTCTTCGGGCAATGACGTCCGTGAGTTCAGCTTTTCAGGCGGAAAGTATCATCTCCGGGTGTTTCAGAACGGAAGCGAGACAAAGACCGAGTTTGCAGACAGAAGCCAGGCGGAGCAGCGGATTGAGCGGGAGTGGCGTACGGCCTTTTTACGGGCGTAATCTGCATGCGACCGGGCCCGCCCCTGTTGCTTTCGGGCCGTTTTGTGTTATAATGTCTGTATGGCTAAGGTTTTGATTGTAGAGGATGACGAAGGCATCAGCGACTTCGTGAACTTGGAGCTGGGGCACGAGGGCTACGAGACGTCTGTCGCGGACACGGGGCGCAAGGCCCTGGACCTGTTTGAAAGCTGGGGGCCCGACTTGATCCTGCTGGACATAATGCTGCCGGAGCTTTCGGGCCTGGAGGTCCTGCGCCGCATACGCAAGACGTCGGACGTTCCGGTTATCTTGTTGACTGCCCGGGGCGAGACATACGACAAGGTGAACGGCCTCAACGCGGGGGCGGACGACTACCTGCCCAAGCCATTCGAGATAGAGGAGCTGCTCGCCCGCATGGGGGCGGTCCTGCGCCGCAGCGAGCGTAAGGAGGCGGCCCCGCTGGAGCTGAAGAACCGCGATGTGGAGATGCAGCCCCTTTCCATGAAGGTCACGGTCGCTGGCGAGGACCTGAACCTGTCCAAGACCGAATTCCTCATGCTCAAGAACTTCATGGAGCACAAGGACGAGGCCCTGTCCCGTGACCAGATCATCAGCGCGGTCTGGGGCAAGGACCACTATATCGATGAGAACAACGTGGACGTCTACGTTGGCTACCTCCGCGCCAAGATAGACCAGCCGCTCAAGGCCGAATACATCAAGACCGTGCGTGGCGTGGGCTACATGATGGTCTAGCCGCGTCCGCGATAATGTCCGGCCTGCTCGAGTCCGTCCGCTCCGCCCTGTCGGGGCAGGACCTTTTCCTGCTCACCCTCCTCTTGTTTCTCCTGGTCTATCTGGCCACGGGCATCGTCATTGGCCTGCTCATCCAGCGGCTTCGCGACCAGACGATGATACGGCGGGAACGGAAGGATGCCATCAGGCGCAGCCGGGCGGTGCTGGGCGGTCTTGCGGGGGAGCAGGTCGCCCCCCTGCTGCCGGGCTTTCCCTGTGATGCGGCTGACGTGCGCTTTGTCGGAAAGCCCGTGGACTACGTGGCCTTCCCCGGCATGTCCGAAGGGGGCAGGGTGCAGGAGGTCGTCTTCATCGAGGTGAAGACCGGCTCTGCCGGCCTGTCCCGGCGGGAGAAGGAGATAAAGGAGGCGGTCAAAGCCGGTCGTGTCCGCTGGGTGGAATACCACCTTCATGAGGGAAGTCACCTTCCCTCATGAAGGTGCTTCCCTAGGTCGTGATGGATACGATGACGAAGGAGCAGCGCTTTTGCTGCATGTCCCACAACAGGGGCCGGAACACATCGCCTGAACTCCAGGTGCGCAGGGCGCTGCACCGGGCCGGTTTCCGCTACCGGGCCTGCGACTCCCGCTACCCGGGTTCGCCCGACATCGTGCTGCCCCGCTATTATGCCGTCATATTCATCAACGGCTGCTTCTGGCATGCCCACTCCGCCTGCCGCTACTTCCGCTTCCCCTCGTCAAACCAGAGCTTCTGGATAAAGAAGTTCATGCGGAACAGGAGCCGGGACGAACGGAACATCAGGGAGTATCAGGAGCGTTCGTGGCGGGTCTGCGTCATCTGGGAGTGCGCCATTCGGGGCGCGAAGGTCAGGCGCAAGATAGACGACGTCACCGCGAAGGTCATCACCTGGCTGGAGGAGGGCGGCGACCCCTTCCTTGAAATCCGCGGCTGGCAGCAGCCTTGAATCCGTTTCCCCTGCCGGATTTTTTCCGTAGAATCTGCTATCAAATCTGCCTTGAAGTTGCAGTTCCTGTCGTTCCTCTTCATATAATCCAGTATGGAATGTACACAGAAGCAGTCGGTCTTTGCCGACGACCTGGTGAGCCGCACCGCCGCGGAGGCGTTCGGCATACGTTACCTGTATCCCCTGCAGCGGCTGGTCATTGCGAACATACTGGACGCGGCGCGGGTGCTGCCTGGGGCCGACGGCGATCTGCCGGCCTATTCCCGGCAGATAGTCCTCCTTCCCACAGGCGCGGGGAAGTCCCTGTGCTTCCTGCTGCCTGCCCTCCTGCTCGACGGGCCCACGCTCGTGGTATACCCCCTGCGTTCCCTTATGGCGGACCAGAAGCGGAAGCTGGACGGGGCGGGCATTCCCTGTGCCGTCCTGGCTGGCTCGCAGGACAGGGGGCAGCGTGATCTGGAGTTCAGGAAGCTGCGCGACGGGGAGGCCCGCATCATCCTCGCCAACCCCGAGGTGCTGGAGGGTGAGTCCGTGCTGGCCCGCCTGGAGGAGAGCAGGATTGTCCATGTCGCGGTGGACGAGGCGCACTGCGTCGGGGACTGGGGCGACAGCTTCCGTCCCGCCTACCTGCGTCTGGGGGAGCGCATCAGGCGACTGCATCCCCGGGTGCTGACGGCGTTCACCGCTACCGCGTCGGAGCCGGTGCTTTCCCGCATGCAGGAACTCCTCTTTGGAGGGGAGGCCAGCATCGTCCGTGGAGCTTTGGACAGGCCCAACATCCGCTATTCCGTCGTGAACGTCATGAACAAGCGGAAGGAGGTGCTCCGCCTTGCGGTCAGCATGCCCAGGCCCATGATCGTGTTCTGCGGAACAAGATACCGGGCGGAGGGTATGGCGCGGGAACTTGCCGCCCTGCTCGGGGACGCGGACGTCCGCTTCTACCATGCGGGGATGGAGAAGGATGAGAAGAAGGCGGTGGAGGACTTCTTCTTTTCCTCCCGGGACGGCATACTCTGCGCCACCTGCGCCTACGGCATGGGCGTGGACAAGCGCGATGTCCGTACCGTGGTGCACCTGGACGTCCCTTCCACGGTGGAATCCTACCTGCAGGAGTCGGGACGGGCCGGCAGGGACGGAAAGGACGCGTCTGCGGTCCTGCTGTGGAGTCCCGGGGATGCGCGGGACTTTGCTGCGTACGGGGCGGACAGCCGCGAGGGCCGGATGCTCCGCTACGCGGAGGCGGGGACCTGCAGGCGGCAGCTCCTGCTGGAGGCCCTCGGCGCGGATAGGATTGGTGGGACCGATGGAGCTGGTGGCGAAGAGACGGTGGCCTGCTCCGGCTGCGATGTCTGCGACAGGGGCGGCGGCCTGGCCCCCTTTGCGGCGGACGGCGCGCTCGCGCTCGGCTTCATCAGGGGGCACCGGGAGCTGTACGACCGGCCCTCGCTTGCATCGGAGCTGATACGGCGCTACAACCGGT
>CAMJAJ010000234.1 GCA_946403565.1 uncultured Treponema sp.
AGCTTGGCGTAGCCCTCTTCCGTTATGGCGAAGCCCTTCTTGACGATTGTCTCGCCCTTTGTCACGGCGACCGGGTTCTCGCTGTCCGCGGGCAGGTCCCTCGTCGCCTTCACGGTGATGAAGGAAATCTGCCCCACCTCGTAGTCGCCTATGTTGTAGGTGGAGATGGTGTTCGTCAGGCTTATGCGGACGAAGAGCAGGACCACGGTGATCACGAAGGTGACCAGGAACGCGAGCAGCTTGACGGTGTTGTTCCGGATGTATTTCGCCGTGGACAGCGGTATGATGGTCATTCCGCCTTTTTTCTCAGAATTCTTCATGCCTTTCACTCCCGTAAGCCTGTATTATTTTTTTGACCAGGGGATTCCTCACCACATCCTCTGCGTCCAGATGTACCGTTGCGATTCCATCGATGCCGGCCAGTCGGCCTAATGCGTCCGACAGTCCGGACCCGACCCGTTTGGGCAGGTCCACTTGGGTAAGGTCTCCCGTTATGAACACCTTGGAGCCTTCCCCCATCCTGGTCAGGAACATCTTCATCTGCTCCTGCGTCGTGTTCTGCGCCTCGTCCAGGATTATCACGCTTCCGTTCAGCGTCCGTCCCCGCATGTAGGCGAGCGGGGCGGTCTCTATCATGTCGTTCTCCTGCAGGCGGGCGACGGCCTCCCTGGGCAGGATGGAGTTCATCGCGTCGTACAGGGGGCGCGTGTAGGGGTCCAGCTTGTCCCTGAGGTCTCCGGGCAGGTAGCCCAGGCTTTCCCCGGCCTCCACGACCGGGCGCGTCAGGACGATGCCCCCCATCTTATGGGTCAGAAGCAGGCGCAGGGCCTCGCAGATGCACAGGAAGGTCTTGCCGGAGCCGGCGGGCCCCTCCGCGATGACGATGTCGTTCTTCCGCATCATGGATACGAGCCTGGCCTGTCCCCTCGTCCGGGGGTAGACTTTCCGCGCCGCCCCCGGCACGGAGATGCAGTTGCTTTCGAAGAAGGCGTGGTCGTCCGCGTCCACCCTGCCGGGGACCTGGCATTGCGACTTGAGGACGGACTGGATGAGGTCGCTGTCGGAAAGCTCCCCGCAGCCCTGGGCTATCTCGTCGAGGATGGAGTCTATGACGAAACGGAAGCGGCGGACCGCGTCCACATCGTCTTCCTCCACCGACAGTTCATTGCCGCAGGCGAATATTGGAATTCCCAGGAAGTCCTCGATGAGCTTAAGGTTGCTGTCATTGGTTCCGCAAATCCGGCAGAGGGCCTCGTTGTCCGGAACCACTATCGTATAGGCCGACATCGTTTTCCTTATTTTAATATAGTATAGGTAATCCGTCAATGAGGCATTTCAAAAGTCGCCTGTTTTTGAAGGGGAGGGGAGGCGCCACGGCTGTCTCCCCCGGATGCCCCGGGGCCTGTTTCGAGGCAGGCTGTTTTGGACCAGCCCCCCTGGATGGGCCTCCTGACTTGTACATTCCTGCCCCCTTTCCGCATATAGAGAGGCGTATGGAAAGAAACAGATCAGACTACCTTGAAGGCAAGAGGACTCCCTGCATACGGGAGCTTGTGATGCAGAAGGGGCTTTCCTTTCCGAGCGACAGCGAGCTGTTGATGCTCATCCTGGGCTCGGGGACCAGGACCGTTCCGGTCGAATCGCTTGCCCGGAAGTCCCTGGAGGTCATACGGGGAAGCCCGCCGGAGGACCTGGTCGGGAGGCTGGGCGGCATAAGCGGCATGGGGACGTCCAAGGCCCTTGCCGTCGCGGCCTCCCTGGAGCTGGGCAGGAGGATGTGCGGCTACCTGCGGGCCGTCGTGAACCGGCCGAGCGAGGTCATCCCCTACGTGAAGCACTTCGCCATGGAGCAGCGGGAGCATTTCGTCTGCGTGTCCCTGAACGGGGCGCATGAGATCCTGCACATCCGCGTGGTTTCGGTGGGGACCAGCAGCCGGGCGATAGTCCACCCGCGGGAGGTGCTCTCCGAGCCGGTCGCCGAGAACGCCTCCGCGGTCATCTGCTGCCACAACCACCCGTTCGGCCCCTGCCGGCCCAGCCGGGCTGACGAGGAGGCGACCCGGGTGCTCAGGGAGTCAGCGGAGCTGCTGGGGATAAACTTCCTGGACCACATCATCATCTCCCGGGACACCTACTTCAGCTTCATGGAGCAGGGGCTGATGGCCTAGGGGCAGGCAGTCTCAGGCGTGGCGGATTCAGGCGTGGCGGCGGATTCCGTCGAACTTGACGTCCCAGAGGAAAAGGCCGGACGGGGGGGCGGTCACCAGGGCCCTCCGCCTGTCCCGGCTGTCCAGGATCTCCTTGAAGGCCGCGGGGGCGGCCCCCTTCATGTCCAGCTGGACGAAGGTGCCCACGAGCGAGCGTATCATCCTCCAGAGGAAGGCGTTCGCCTCGATCTCAAAGAAGAGCGCGCCTGCGCCGTCGGCGGAAAAGGCGGCCCGGTCGATGTACCTCCTGGTCGAAAGGCTCTGGTCCCCGGCGGCGGAGAAGGTCGCGCAGTCCGTTTCCCCCCGCAGGAAGGAGGCCATCTCGTTCAGGCGGTCCAGGTGCAGCTCATGGGGCTGGTACCAGACGTAGCGCATCTCGCTGGCCAGCGGGGGGACCGTTCCCGTCCGGATGAAGTAGCGGTACACGCGGGAGGTCGCGTTGAATCGTGAGTTGAAGTCCTGGGGGACGATCTGTGCCGACTGGATGCGGATGTCCTGGGGCAGGAAGCCGTTCAATGCCCGGACGTAGCCGGAGGAGGGGACTGAGTCGAACGGAGAGATGAAGTTCGCCTTCTGCGCGCGGGCGTGCACGCCGCTGTCCGTCCTGCCCGAGCCGTAGAGCTTGGCAGGGCCCTTGACCATCTTCTCTATCGCGCCCTCCAGCTCTCCCTGGACGGTGCGGACGGGAAGGCCGCCGTCCGACTTGTCCTGCCGCTGCCAGCCGCAGAAGTCCGTCCCGTCGTAGGAGATGGAGAGCAGGACGTTAGTCATCGTCCGAGAAGATGTTGTTGTGGGAAAGCTCCTTGGCAAGGTCGTCGTAGAGGTTCTTCGCCACCTCGAGCAGGGGGCCGGGCTTTTCCTTGGAGGACTTTCCCAGTCCGAAGAGCTTGGCAATCGCGCCCTTGAACTCGCTGAGCTTCTTGAGCCTGAGGCTCTCGTCGTCCCGCTGCCCGTACTTGTATTCGAGCAGGCCGCAGAGGTAGAGGATTCCGTCGTAGCCGTAGCTCTTGTCCATGTCAGGCCCGAAGTAGTGGATGGACTCGATGGACTCGATGCGGCTGGTCTCGTTTATCAGCGTCTGCTGGTAGAAGAAGAGGGCCTTGCGGTAGAAGACCTCCGCCATGTAGTCGAAGTTGTGCCCGGGGCAGGCCAGGTCCAGGTCCTTGCAGAGCCAGGCCAGGCGGAGGCTTATCAGGGCCCGCTTGAAGGTCGGCCCGTAGGCCAGGTCCACCTTCTCGTAGGACAGGAGCGCCAGGTAATAGTAGGCGACCCCGTCGTAGAGGTTCCGCTCTATGAATTTCTTGTCGGTGGAGACGTTGAAGTTGGGGAACACGGTCTCTACTTTTTTCTGCCTG